>JAEYOB010000626.1 GCA_023412175.1 Pseudomonadota bacterium
GGTCAGGGCGATCGCGATGCCCAGCGGCGTGAACGCCACCTTCATCCCGAACCAGTCCTTGAGCAGCGCGCCGACCCAGCCGTTGGGCGCGTACAGCGCGGTCAGCGCGATGCCGGCCACCGCGGTGGGCAGCGCGAACGGCAGGTCGACGAAGGCATCGACGATGCGCTTGCCGGGGAAGCGGTAGCGCACCAGCACCCAGGCGACCGGCAGGCCGGCGACGGCGTTGACCGCGGCGGCGGCCAGCGACAGCCCGAAGCTGACCTTGAAGGCCGACAGCACGCGTTCCGTCAGCAGCGCGTTCCAGAAGCCGTTCCAGCCCAGGCCGGCGGCCTTCACCGCCAGCGCCGCCAGGGGAATCAGCACGATGACGCTGAGATACGTCACCGTGATGCCCAGCGTCAGCCGGAAGCCGGGAATGATCGTGGGACGCATCAGCACCGTGCCCCTGCCTCGCAGGGACACGGTTTCAGAGAGAGACACCACCGACACAGGTCAGCGCGCTCCGGTGATCTGATCGAAGACCCCGCCGTCCGAGAAATGCTGCTTTTGCGCCTCACGCCATCCCCCGAAGGCCTGATCGACGGTGATCAGCCTAACATTCGCGAAGCGGTTCGCATACTGCGCTCCGGCGAGATCCGGATAACGGGGCCGGTAATAGTGCTTAGCCGCCAACTCCTGGCCCTCGCGGGTGTAGAGGAACTGCAGGTAGGCCTCGGCGACCTTGCGGGTGCCCTTGCGGTCCACCACTGAATCCACCACGGCGACCGACGGTTCGGCGAGGATGGACAGCGACGGCGTGACGATCTCGAACTTGTCGGCGCCGAATTCCTGGAGCGACAGGTAGGCCTCGTTCTCCCAGGCCAGCAGCACGTCGCCGATCTCGCGCTGGGTGAAGGTCACGGTCGAGCCGCGCGCGCCGCTGTCCAGCACCGGGACGTTCTTGAACAGCTTGCCGACGAACTCCTTGGCCTTGGCCTCGTCGCCGCCGTTCTTCTCGCGGGCGTAGGCCCAGGCGGCGAGATAGTTCCAGCGCGCCCCGCCCGAGGTCTTCGGGTTCGGCGTGATGACCTGGACGCCCGGCTTGACCAGATCGTCCCAATCCCCGATCTGCTTCGGGTTGCCCTTGCGCACCAGGAAGACGATGGTCGAGGTGTAGGGCGCCGAATTCTCCGGCAGGCGCTTGATCCAGTCCTTGGACAGCAGCCCGGCGTCGGCGATGGCGTCCACGTCGTAGGCCAGCGCCAGCGTCACCACGTCGCCGGCCAGCCCGTCGATGACCGAGCGCGCCTGCTTGCCCGAGCCGCCGTGCGACTGCTTGATGGTGAGCTTGCTTCCGGACTCCGCCTGCCACTTTTTGGCGAAGAGCTGGTTGAACTCGGTATAGAATTCCCGCGTCGGGTCGTACGAGACGTTCAGGATCGGTTCGGACGCGGTGGCGGCTCTCACGCCGAGGGTGGCCAGCACGATGCCCGCAGCGAGCATGACCGGGCGAAAGCGAATCGACAGCATGCGCATTTCCCTACGATTGCGGTTCCGGATATCCACATGCAATGCATGTGGTACGGTTTATCATTTTTCTATTTTCTTTGTAGAGATTGTCCGAAGATTGTTCGCATGGGAAGCCCCTTTTCGCGGTTCGGCGCCCCGCGGCCGGCCCAACCTGCGGCGCGACCCCACAAAAACCCCGCCACCTCAAACACTTGGGCGATCGAAGAATGGCGAAAAAATTTACGGACAGCCTGACGGACGGTGGTCCGAACGGGCCACGGCCGATGGGCCGTCGCGCCTTCGACTAAAGTGGAATGGAAGGCGGACAGCCCAGCCCGTACGTTGTTTGGACGGCTCCAGGGGTCCCGACAATGCACATCCTCGTTCTCGGTTCGGCGGCCGGGGGTGGCTTTCCGCAGTGGAACTGCAACTGCGCGGGCTGCCGCCGCGCGCGCTCCGGCGACCCGCTGGCGCGGCCGCGCACCCAGTCCTCCATCGCCGTGCGTTCCGGCGACGGCCGCTGGCTGCTGCTGAACGCCTCGCCCGACCTGCGCGCCCAGATCAACGCCAACCCGGCGCTGCACCCGACGGATGGCCTCCGGTCCAGCCCGTTGGCCGCCGTCGTGCTGAGCAACGCCGACGTCGATCACGTCGCCGGCCTGCTGACCCTGCGCGAGATGCAGCCCCTTGCGCTCTACGCGACGGAGCGCGTGCACCGCGTGCTGGCCGCCAACTCCGTCTTCCAGGTTCTGAACGCCGGCCTCGTGCCGCGCCGGACCATGGCGTTGGGCGAGGTCTTCCGCCCGCAGGACGCCGACGGCGCGCCGCTCGGGCTCGAGGTCGAGGCGTTCGCCGTGCCCGGCAAGGTGGCGCTGTACCTGGAAGACGAGACGGCGCCCGGCTTCGGCTCGGTGCCGGAGGACACAGTGGCGCTGCGGGTTTCCGAGCCGGCGACCGGCGCCGCCTTCTTCTACATCCCCGGCTGCGCCGCCTTGCCCGGCTGGCTGGCCGGGCGGCTGCGCGGGGCGGATCTCGTGCTGTTCGACGGCACCACCTGGACCGACGACGAGATGGAACGCTCGGGCGCCGGCACCAAGACCGCCACCCGCATGGGCCACATGGCCATGTCCGGCGCCGCCGGCAGCATCGCCGCCTTCGAGCGCCTGGGGGTGGCGCGCAAGCTGTTCATCCATATCAACAACACCAACCCGGTGCTGCTGGAGGACTCGCCCGAGCGGCGCGCCGTGGAGTCCGCAGGGTGGGAGGTCGCCTTCGACGGCATGGAACTGACCCTGTGACCCGCCCGCCGCCGGCTGACGTATGATACCGGCGAGCTGAAACACTGACACACGCGCCCCACCCTCCCATGGCTGCGCCATGGGGCCCTCCCTCCCCCGCTGCGCAGGGTGTCAGGCGACACGGCAAACTGGACCCTTAGCGACATGAGGAACTGGACCTCCTTCTGGAGAGGGAGGTCAGCATGTTGGGACCGGAGGAGAGCGTTTCGCTGCGGATGAACGATCCGCGGAGGGACGTGATGAGGACGCCGGA
>JAEYOB010000663.1 GCA_023412175.1 Pseudomonadota bacterium
GCCGCGGCCCGTCGCCGGCCTGCTGCCGCCGGACGCCCGGCTGATGGCGATGCACGAAAGCCCGCCGCTGGCCGAACTGGCGGCGCGGGTGCTGAAGCACTCCAACAACCTGTCGGCCGAGCTGATCGGGCTGGCGGCGGCGCGGACCCTGGATAGGGAGGCGAACACGCTGGAGCGGTCGGCGACGGTGCTGGCCGGCTGGATCCGGGCCCAGCGCCCGGACGTGGATTGGACCGGCTTCCGGCTGCTCAACCATTCCGGCCTGACGACGGCGTCGCGCATGACGCCGCGCCAGACCGCGGCGATCCTGATGCTGGGCGGCGAGCCGCTGTGGGCGCTGCTGCCCGGCAGCGACGAAGGTGGGCCGCAACCCGGCGTGCACGCGAAATCGGGCACGCTGGCCTACGCCAAAGGTTTGGCCGGGCTTCTGCGCACCGCATCCGGGCGCCCCCTGGGTTTCGTCTTCTACGCCGGCG
Organism: Pseudomonadota bacterium; assembly: GCA_023412175.1. Classification (GTDB taxonomy): domain Bacteria; phylum Pseudomonadota; class Alphaproteobacteria; order Azospirillales; family Azospirillaceae; genus Azospirillum. Next base: position 477 of record JAEYOB010000663.1, read on the forward strand.
ACCCGCCCCTGCGCGCCGCCATGGACGCCACGCTGGACCGCCGCATCGCCGAGATACCGCCCGAGGCCCGCGCGTGGCTCGCCCGCGCCCGCACGGTGCAGGCAGAGCTGGTGACGGCGTGGCGGACGATGCCCTAGCCGTTGTAGCGACGGCGCACTTGGCGAGCGCGGGGGCCCTGCCCTACACTGGCGTGCAACCGAGGCCGCGCACAGAAGCACCATGCCGTTTTCCGGATCCAGGCCGCCCCAGAAGCCAGCCCTCAACAGACCAGCGCCCAACCGGGCGTTGCGCGCGCGGCACGAGTCCGTCCAGGGAGCGGCCAACCGCTACCACGATCAGCGGCTCGGAGCGGAGGTCATCAACATCGTGGTCGGCGGCTGCGTCGTCTCCGCCGACCCCGAGGTCATCATCACCACCACGCTCGGTTCCTGCGTGGCCGCCTGCCTCTTCGACCCGGTGGCCGCCATCGGCGGCATGAACCATTTCCTGCTGCCGGATTCCGGCAGCGACAAGCTGTCGGTCTCCTCGCGCTACGGCAGCGCCGCCATGGAGCAGCTGATCAACCGCATGCTGGCGGTCACCGGCCGGCGCGATCGGCTGCGGGCCAAGGTGTTCGGCGGCGCCAGCGTCAACGCCATGAAGAGCGGCGTCGGCCAGCGCAACGTAGAGTTCGTCATGGACTACCTCGCCGCCGAGGGCATTCCGACCATGGGCTGGGACGTCGGCGGCGGCGCGGCGCGGGCGGTGCGCTTCTACCCGACGTCGGGCCGTACCCAGCGCCGGCTGATCGGCGACGACCAAGCGCACGACGTGGTGCGCAGCGAGGCCTCGTTCATGGAGCATCTGCGCTCCAGCGAGATCGACGGCGACGTCGAGCTGTTCTGACCCTCATGCGCCTGCGGATCGCCACCTTCAACCTGGAAAGCCTCGACGACGAGGACGCCGCCCTCTTCGGGCAGCGCGCCGCCGCGCTGCGCCCGCCACTTGAACGGCTCGCGGCCGATGTCCTCTGCCTCCAGGAGGTCAACGCCCAGCGCTCGGTGAAGGGTGAGCCGCGCCGCCTGCGGGCGCTGTCCACGCTGCTGGAAGGCACGCAGTACGAAGGCTTCCATCTGGCGACCGGGACCGACCGTCTGGCCGACCGGCACAATCTGGTGGTCGCCAGCCGCTGGCCGGTCAGCGAGTCCCGGCTGCTCAAGCACGAGCTGGTGCCGCCGCCCGCGGTGCGCATGGTCACCGCCAACCCGCCGGCGGCCGGCGAGGAGCCGGTGACCTGGGACCGTCCGGTGCTGCACGCCCGCGTGGACCTGCCGGGCGGACGGCCGCTGCACGTCTTCGACCTGCACCTGCGGGCGCCCCTGGCCGCTCCGGTGCCGGGCCAGAAGGAGGCGGCGCTGTCCTGGTCGAGCGTCGGCGGCTGGGCCGAGGGCTTCTTCCTCGCCGCCATCAAGCGCGCCGGGCAGGCGCTGGAGACCCGGCTGGCGGTGGACCGCCTGTTCGACGCCGACCCGCAGGCGCTGGTCGTGGTGGCCGGCGACTACAACGCCGACGACCGCCAGACGCCGGTGCGCATCATCCGCGGCGGCCTGGCCGACACCGGCAACGACCGCCTCGCCGCCCGCGCCCTGGTCCCGCTCGAACTGTCCTTGCCGGAAGAGAAGCGCTTCTCCGTGCTGTACGAGGGGCAGGCGGCGATGCTCGACCATCTGCTGGTGTCGCGGGCCCTGCTCGGCTGGTTCCGCACCGTCGAGGTGCACAACGAGGCGCTGGGCGACGACCCGGACGAAACCTCGCTGGACAGCGACCACGCCCCGGTCGTCGCAGCCTTCGAGATGCCGGACCCGCCCCCCGGACAGCCCCCCGGCGGCGAGAGTCGGATGGACTCCCCGTTCGATCCGGCGCATACTGGGTAATCTTTGTTCCGTAGGTGTGGAGGTCCAAAATGGACATCAGCGGTGAGTACGTGTCCGGCATGGCCGTGATCGGCATGCAGGTCGCCAAGCAGGTTCAGGCCAGCCAGGCCCAGGTGATCTCGGCCGCCCTTGAGGGCGCCAAGCAGACCGCCGCCAACCCGCCTCCTGCACCGGCAAATCCGGGCGGTATCGACATCACGGTCTGATCCGCAACCTATTTCCTCCGGTTTCATCGAAACGCCCGCCGGCAGCACCGCCCGCGGGCGTTTTCCGTATGCGCGCAATAGCCGCGCCGGCGTCTCTCCATCTTCAGTTTTCTATCTGCTCAATACATGCCACTATGGGTATGGTTTGTACCCGGCCAAAATGGCCGGAAGCTGTAATTGAAAACGGAAACAGCAACCATGGCAATCGAGATTGCCGCAGGCGGGAGCCCGCGCCCCGCCAGCACGACCGCAGCCGCCAAACCGGCCGCGGGTCCAACCGCCGCGCCTTCCCCCACCGCAGCCACGCCCAGGGATGAAGTTACCCTGTCGCCGCAGGCGCAGGCGCTGAAGACGCTGCAATCCATGACCGGCGCCACGCCGCCGGCCGAAGGGCTCGCCGCTGCCAGCAAGACGGAGGCCGAGATAAAGGCCGAAGAGGTCTTCATGGAGGCGGTGAAGACATTCTTCGTCATGACCATGGGGCTTGACCAGAGCAAGGTCGGCGACGTGCGCCTGAACAAGGAAGCGTTGCACTACATCCTGCGCAACACGGTGCTCGGCGCCCTCGCCCCGCCGAGCCTGCTGAAGGAAAACGGAATAGACTTCACCTCGCGCCCACCCCAGCGGAACGGTCGGCTGGCCGAGATCACCATCGAAAGCAAGGGGAAGGTCAGCTTCGATGGCAAGGAGATGAAGCGGGAGAAGGAACCGGCCCTGGCGCGCGTCATATTCGATCCCGCCGCCATGGAGGAACTGGCCCGCCTGCCGAAGAAGGCGAAGGACACCGACCGCGACGGCCTGTTCACACCCCTCGACCTGATGCCCGCCACCCGCGAGGTGGACACGGGCAAGCCCATCAACAACGGCCCCCGCTTCGAGGAGGCGGACAAGCGGTTCGCCAAGGAAGACGACAGCGCGCCCATACAGCCCGGTCTCGGCGTCAAGCGCGTCACGCTGAACGACGGCAACGACCGCCCCTTCTTCATGGCCCGCCTGCGCGGCGACGTGGAGAAGCCACGGGAGGCGACGGCCAACATCGCCTTCGGCCTGCTGCAGTTCGCCCGCGGCGCGATGCTCTAGGATCATTCAACGCTTTGGCAAGGTTTCCGCCACCACACTGAGGCCGGTGCCGGGGAGGGCGGACGGCCATGAAGATGCACTACCGCGCGGGCGACGCGCTGTTCCGCGAGGGCGATCCCAGCGACTTCGCCTGCCGGATCCTGGAGGGCCGGGTGTCGGTGGTGAAGGAGTCGCAGGGCTCTCCCGTCGTGCTGGGCGAGATCGGCGCCGGCTCCTTCGTCGGTGAGATGGGAGTCATCGAGCGCAAGCCGCGCAGCGCCACCGTGCGGGCCGTCACCGACGTGCTGGTCGAGGTGATCCCCGCCGACGCCTTCCTGCCCGCCATCAGCGGCGAGCCGGACATCGCGCAGACGCTGCTGCTCCGCCTCAGCGACCGCGTCCGCGCGCTGAGCGACGAGGTCGCCCGCCTGCGCAACGCCCCCGGCGAGCCCGGCGCCGTCACCGGACTGCTCCTGCCCGGCCCATCCCTGCCCAACACGTCCCTGCCGGCACCGCCCAACCCCGCCGCGGAGCGCAAGATCGCCAGCTACGTTCAGTCGGCGCGGCTCAGCATGGGGATGCGCGACGTGGGCATCCGCTTCGTGGGAATGCCGGCCTCGCAGACGGTGTGGATCGACGCCCTGCCCTTCCGCGTCGGCCGCACGCCGGACGGCTGGACCGCCGCCACGCGCGACCGCTTCACGCTGCGCCTGCCCGACGCCGAGCCTTACCGCCTGTCGCCGAACCACTTCGCCATCGACCGCGACGACCGCCTGGGACTCGTCGTTCGGGACCTCGGCAGCGAGCTGGGAACGATGGTCAACGGCCAGTACATCGGTGGCATCTTCGCCAAGGACGCCATGCACCTGCAGCCCGGCACCAACAGCGTGGTCGCCGGCGGCCGCAACTCGCCCTTCGTGTTCGAGGTGCTGGTGCAGGGGTGAGGTTCGGGCGCCGGG
>JAEYOB010000701.1 GCA_023412175.1 Pseudomonadota bacterium
CGTCAGGATCGTGCGGCCGGCGCGCCGGGCGAGCGCGTCCCGCGCGCTGCCCAGCCCGACGAAGGCCCCGGCGTCGAGGATGAGGACCGGCCCCTCGTCCAGCCCGGCGACCAGCGCCGCGGTGAGCGCGGCCGAGGCCTCCCGGTCCATCATGCCGGGGCCGAGCAGCACCGCACCGCAGCCCCCGGCGGCGTCCAGCAGTTGCTCCGCCGCCTGTGGGGCGATTCCCCCGGCCAGGGTCTCGGGCAGGCCGATCACCCGCGCCTCGGGGCCCGCGAGGCCGAGGTGCGGGGCGACGCTGCGGCAGGTGGCGATCTGCAGCTTTCCCGCCCCGGCCCGCAGCGCCGCGGTGCCGGCCAGCAGCGCCGCACCCGGAATCTCGACGCTGCCGGCGATGACTAGGACACGGCCGCGCGCCTCCTTGTCGCCGTCATCCCCCGGATGGGGCAGCGGCATGCTCCGCAACAGGTCGGTGGAGAGCCGGATGGGGGCGTTCATCGCGCGGCCACGTTGGCGTCCGGCTCGGAGGTGACCGGCGCGCCGGCCCGCTCCAGCGGCGCCACGAAGTTGTAGCGGCGCAGGTCCATCCGGCCGGTGCTGGAGGTGCCGGGATCGAAGGCGTACTCGGTGACCGCGCAGTTCGCCACGTCGCCCTCGCGGTCGATGGCGAGGATCTGCTCCTCGCTCAGGTTCTCCAGCAGGTAGCGCATGCACAGCACCACCACCTGATGGCTGACGATCAGCACCCGCCTCCCGCCCCAATGAAGGCTGACGGTGTCCATGGCGCTGCGCAGCCGCAGAATAACGTCGCACCAGCTCTCGCCGGCCGGCGGGCGGTGGTAGAACTTGCCGAGGATGCGGCGGAACTCCGCCTGGTCGGGGTGATGGCGCTCGATGCCCAGGCGGGTCAGGCGGTCGAGGATGCCGAACTCCTTCTCGCGCAGTCGCTCGTCCACCACGAAGTCGGCGATCTCCACATGCAGGCCTCCGCCGGCCTGGACGATCTCCGCTGTGCGCCGGGCGCGCAGGTAAGGCGAGGTGAGGACCACGTCCGGCCGCTCGCCGGGCGGCAGCGCCGCGAACCAACGGCCGAGGGCTTCCGATTGCTCCTCGCCGGCAAGGCTCAGCGGCACGTCCACGTCGCGCTCGGCGATGTCGATGTGGGTCAGTCCGCCGGCGTGCGCGGCGTCGCGCGCCACGTTGCCCGCGCTCTCGCCGTGCCGGACGATCCAAAGCCGCTGGGGCCAGCGCTGCTGCATGACGACCACCACCCTGCCGTTGTCTGACCCGATTAACGGCAAAAGGGCGGAAGAGTTCAGCGCTTGCTGCCGCCGTACACCTTCGGCTGCGCGAAGTGGAGGTGGTCGACCAGTTCCTTGCTGACGCAGCCATCCACCGGCAGGCCGGCCTTCTTCTGGTAGGCGCGGATGGCCGACTGGGTGCGGGGGCCGGGCTTGCCGTCCGCGGTACCGGCGTTGAAGCCGTGCTCGTTGAGCTGCTGCTGCGCGTCCGTGACGTAGGCCGTGTACATCTGCGGGGGCATGCCGCGCGTGTCGCACGTGGACGCCGCCAGGGCTGGCGCCGCGGTGACAGCCAGGAGCAGTGCGGACGCGGTCAGAATGCGGATCATGGAGGTGCCTCGGTCGTGTGTCGCTGGCGGGATCAACACGCGGGGCGGCGAAATCTTCCTGAAAAGGCATCGTCCCACCCCGGCCCTCCCCCTGCCGAACAGGGGGAGGGAGGAGAGGGTTTACGCCGCCTCTTCGTCGCCCTGGCCCTTGATGCGGGCCGCGAGAGCGGCTTCGAGGAAGCGGTCGAGGTCGCCGTCGAGCACCGCCTGGGACTGCGACGTCTCCACGTCCGTGCGCAGGTCCTTGACCATCTGGTAGGGGTGCAGGACGTAGGAGCGGATCTGGTGGCCCCAGCCGATGTCGGTCTTGGTGGCTTCCAGCGCCGCCGCGGCGTCCTCGCGGATCTTCAACTCCCGCTCGTACAGGCGGGCGCGCAGCATGTCCCACGCCTTGGCGCGGTTCTTGTGCTGCGAGCGCTCCTGCTGGCAGGCCACCACGATTCCGGTCGGAATGTGCGTGATGCGCACCGCCGAGTCCGTCTTGTTCACGTGCTGGCCGCCCGCGCCGGACGCCCGGAAGGTGTCGATGCGGCAGTCCTTCTCGTTGATGTCGATCTGGATCTTGTCGTCGATCACCGGGCTGATGGACACGGCGGCGAAGCTCGTCTGCCGGCGTGCCTGGCTGTCGAACGGGCTGATGCGCACCAGACGGTGCACGCCGGCCTCTGTTTTCAGCCAACCATAGGCGTTGTGGCCCTTGATCTGCACGGTGGCGGACTTGATACCGGCCTCTTCGCCGGGGCTCTCTTCCAGCCACTCGGATTTGTAGCCGTGCTGCTCGGCCCAGCGCGTGTACATGCGCATGAGCATCAGCGCCCAGTCCTGCGCCTCGGTGCCGCCGGCACCGGCGTTCACCTCGACGAAACAGTCGTTGGCGTCGGCTTCGCCCGACAGCAGGCTTTCCAGCTGCAGCTTGGCAGCGCGGTCGCGCAGGCCGTAGAGAGACTTCTCGGCATCGGCGACGACGGTCTCGTCACCTTCCGCCTCGCCCATCTCGATCAGTTCGAGGCTGTCGCTGAGGTCACGTTCCAGCGCCCGATAGCCCGACACCGCGGTGTCCAGCTGGGTACGCTCGCGCATGACGGTCTGCGCCTTCTCCGGGTTGTCCCACAGCTTGGGATCCTCGGCGAAGGCGTTCAGTTCGTCGAGACGCCGCAGTGCGTTGTCCCAGTCAAAGATGCCTCCTCAGCAGCGCCAGCGATTCCCTAATCTCGCCGGCGGCCGCCTCGATCTCGGCCCGCATCGCGGTACCTCCTCGTCAGCCAGGGGTTGGAACGGAGTATTTCGGCGGTTTATGTAGCGCCTCGCGCCCGCCTTTGCACCCCCAAAATCGTCTCCGTCCGCAGGGGCCACCATCTCGAAAATCCAAACACCGGCCATCTCTCCGGGCAACAAACCAACGCCTTCGAGAACCAATACACCCGAGGTATCGGGAGAACATTCCGCTTTACGGTTGCCACTTCGACCTGAGGCCGGCCAACTGATTACGCCCAATTCGGGCCAGACGGCTCCGTATGCTGCCGGGGATGTCACCGATACAGCTGCTAGCTTCAGCGTGAACCAAGCGGACCGGCGGCGCGGCAGCGCGGCGCACGGCCCCGTCGAACGTTCCAACATCAACTGAGTCGATGGTGCTGCGATGAATTTCGCCAGCCTTCAATTCGTGCTGTTCATTACGGCCTTCACGGCGCTGTTCCTGGCGCTCGGGCGGACACGGCTGTTCACGCCGTTCCTGCTGGTGGCGAGCTACATCTTTTATGGCTATTGGGACTACAGGTTCTGCGGCCTTCTGGCGCTGACCACGGCCATCGACTACTGGTGCGGCCTGAAGGTCGCGGACGCGCGGAACCGTACGCAGGCCAAGGTCTATCTGCTGTTCAGCATCGGCAGCAACCTAGCCATCCTGTTCTTCTTCAAGTACTTCAATTTTTTCATCGACAGCGCGCACGTGGCCCTGTCCAACCTGGGATTCGATGTGGGCCGTACGGCGCTGGAGGTGATCCTGCCGGTCGGCATCTCGTTCTACACCTTCCAGAATCTCAGCTACACCATCGACGTCTATTCCGGCGAGTTGAAGGCCGAACGCTCCTTCATCAAGTACGCCACCTTCGTGGCCTTCTTCCCGCAACTCGTCGCCGGGCCGATCGTACGGGCGCGCGACCTGCTGCCGCAGATCAGCGAGCGCCCGCCGGAGCCCAGCTTCACCATGCGCTTCGCCGGCCTGGAAAAGGTGGTCTGGGGTTACTTCCTCAAGCTGGGGCTGGCCGACAATGCGGCGGCCGTGGTGGACGCCCGCTTCGCCCAGCCGGAGTTCTTCAACTCGCTGCATCACGTCATCGGGCTGGTGTGCTTCAGCCTGCAGATCTACGGCGACTTCGCCGGCTACTCGCTGATCGCCATCGGGCTGGCGCAGATCTTCGGCTACAGCCTGTGCCCGAACTTCGCCCGGCCGTACTTCGCCCGCGGCATGCGCGACTTCTGGCGGCGCTGGCACATCTCGCTGTCGACGTGGTTCCGCGACTATGTCTACGTGCCGCTGGGCGGCAACCGCTCGCAGTGGCTGCGCCTGCGCAACGTCGTCATCACCATGCTCGTCTCCGGCCTGTGGCACGGCGCCGCCTGGACCTTCGTGCTGTGGGGGGCGCTGCACGCCGGCCTGATGCTGGCGGAGGACGCGCTGCGCTGGCTCGGCCGGCGCTCCGGCATCCGCTTGCCGACACCGCTGCAGACCCTGGGCCGGCTGGCGCTGATCCCGCTGGTGTTCCTGCTGGTGACGCTGACGTGGCTGCCGTTCCGCGCCGACGGTATGGACACCGTCTCCACCATCCTGTCGATCATCGCACAGGGCGACTTCAGCCTGCCGCACGGCATGCAGCAGGTCAGCACGCTGTTCCGCGTGGCGGTCATCGGCCTAGTGGTGTTCTCGGTGGACGCCTGCATCGAGGCCGGCGCAGCGCGCGGCTGGGTCCGCACCAACGTCGTGGCGCGCTGCCTCGCCTGCTCGTCGCTGGTGATTCTGCTCCTGCTGCTCGGCAGTTTCGAGAACCGGGCCTTCATCTACTTCCAGTTCTGAGGGAGTTCGACCGATGCTGCGCCTCCTCGCGTCTCTCGGCCTGATCGTGGCGATGGTGTTCGCCATGGACCGGCTGCTGGCTCCCGAACTCGGGGCTTATCTCCTGACGTCCAACGACCGCTTCATGGCGATCTACCGCCCTGATACCGCCGCCGACGTCGTGGTGGTGGGCAACTCGCGGGCCGACAACCACTTCCCGGTCTCGGTCCTGCGCGAAATGACCTGCGGGGAGGCGCTGAACATCGGGATGGGCGGGGCACCGACGACGGTGAACGCGCTGCTGTGGCAGGACTACCTGGAGCGGCACGAGGCGCCGCGTCTGCTGATCGTCGAACCGACCAGCCTCGTCGATCCGCCGGCCGACCTGGCCGACGTACCGCTGCTCGCCCACTACTCGCCGCGGGTGGATGACTTCCTGCGCCGCACCAACAGCGAGTTGTGGACGACAAACCGGCTCTTCCACCTGATGGCCTTCAACAACAATCAGACGATCCGGATGCTGGTCGGCCGCTTCCGCCCGGGTTCGGAGGACCGCACCCTCGACAACGTGATGAGCCCGGAACAGCACGCCCACGTCGGGCGGCTGCCCACCGAAAAGATGCCAGATCTGCCGAGGAACTGGGAGGCGCTGGACACCATCATCCGTTTGGCACGGGAGCGCGGCACCAGGGTGGCGGTGGTGGTGACGCCCTACCTGCCGGCATACGCCGCCAAGGTGACCGACCTCGACGATTTCCTGGCCGTGCTGAAACGGCGCCTGCCGGCGGACGTGGCGTTCATCGACGCGAGCCGGTCACTGACGCGCGACGAGCACTTCGCCGATCCCCTGCACATGAACGACGCCGGGGTGCGGACGCTGTTCACGTCGCTGGAGCCGGAGTTCCGCCAGCTCGGCGGCTGTCCGGTCGAAGCCATCGCCCACCTGGACGCATCACCATCGACCGCCATGCAGCGGTGACGTTCGCCGGTGGCGAGCGGAGCCCGGCATGCGACCGGTCAGGACGGCGACCACTCCTCGCTGCCGCGCTCGTCACCGCCGCTCGTCCACATGCCCGTCAGGCTGCCGTCGGGAAGCAGGCGGAGGTCGTAACGGAACTGATCGCCATCGGAGCTCCCTTCGATGGACAGGCGGTCGCCGGCCAGCTTCCCCACACCATTGTAGGTCTCCGACCCGATGCTCCAGCGGATGCGGTACCGGCCGCCCTCAGGCCGCACGGTGACGCTCCCATCGTACTCGCTGCCGTCATAGTCGATGCCTTTGATACGGTAGCGTGAAGCAAGGAAAACCACCTCCGTCCCCACCGGCGCGGCGGAGGTGCGCTGCGCCGCCATGCCCGCGCTGTTCTTTCCGGCCGTTGCCTTCTGGCCGGCCGTTGCCTTCTGGGTAGCCGGGGCCGGCGGATGCTGGGCGATCCCATTGACCAGAGTCGGCCCGACCTGAGCAAAGGGTGGCAGCGGCGGCTCCAACTGGTCGCAGTCGGACGTGCAGAAGCGCTGGGTGACCACCTGCCCGCCACAGGCGGCGTAGCACTCATGGAAGCCCCCCTTGCAGCGGCTTTCCTCGCTGCGGCAGGAATACGAGTCGTCATAGTAGGAAATGGAGCGCTTCGGCTTTTCGCCACGCTTGAGGGTGCGCAGATAGGCGCGGTACTCGACCTCAGCCTGGCGCTTGGCGTCGGCCTTGCACATCTGCTGGGAAACCTGCGCGTTCGACACGCAATAGGCACGCGACTGCTCGCACTCCCGCACGCAGGCCATCCCGCCGGGATTGGCCGGCGGCGTATAGGAATGGCGGGTCTCGATCGTCGGCCCGCAGGCCGCCATGACGACCCCGACGAGCAGGAACAGAATCAGACGTCGCGGATTGCACACCGGCGGCTACCTCCCATGCGTCCTCCAATTCGGAGTATGCCGAAGGTTAGCCTATCGAACGATGTGTGTCAGCCTAATACAACCCGCCCGTCCCCAGCGTCGCCGCCGGAGGAGGCGCGGCAGGGGCACCGGGGAATCCCTGCGCACCATAGGCCGGCGCCCCACCGGGCATCGTTCCCATGCCCAGGGCGTGCGCCGAACCGTCAAGCACCGGGGCCGGCATGTCGGGGTTGGGTTCGGTGCCGGGCAGGAAGGCCTCCCAGATCGCCTTGCGCTCGCCGGGCTGGGCCAGCACGCCGGTCTCCGGATTGACGCGCACGAGGCGCACGCCAGGCGGCACGCGGAACGGCGTGGCCGGGCGGTCCTTCAGAGCCACCTCCATGAAGTCCTTGAAGATCGGCACCGCGGCCGAACCGCCGGTCTCCCTGGCGCCCAGAGAGCGCGGCTGGTCGAAGCCGATGTAGGTGCCGACCGCCAAGTCGGGCGAGAAGCCCATGAACCACGCGTCGTTGCTGTCGTTGGTGGTGCCGGTCTTGCCGGCCAGCGGCTTGCCGAGCGACAGCAGCTTGGTCGCGGTGCCGCGCTGCACCACCCCCTCGAGCATGGAGACGATCTGGTAGACGGTGCGCGGATCGGCGATGCGCTCGCGCGCCTCGGGCACCGCCGGAACCGGCAGGTTGGGCGCCCACGCCACGTCCTGGCAGCCCTCGCAGGGGCGGTTGTCGTGGCGGAAGATGGTCTTGCCGGTGCGGTCCTGGATGCGGTCGATGAAGGTCGCCTCGATCTTGCGGCCGCCGTTGTCGAGCATGGCGTAGGCGGCGGCAAGGCGCAGCACCGTCGTTTCGCCCGAGCCCAGCGAATTCGGCAGGAAGGGCTGGAAATTGTCGACGATGCCGAACCTCTCGGCGGTCGCCTTCACCTTGTCCATGCCGATGTGCTTAGCGAGCCGCACGGTCATGACGTTGCGCGATTTCTCGATGCCGGCGCGCAGCGGCGTCGGCCCATAGAACTGGTGGCTGTAGTTCTCCGGCCGCCAGATCGGCTGGCCGAAGCCCGGGTCGTATTCGAAGGGCGCGTCCAACACCAGCGACGACGGGGAGAACCCGTTGTCCAGCGCCGCGAGATAAACGAACGGCTTGAACGACGAACCCGGCTGCCGCAGCGCCTGCGTGGCACGGTTGAAGGAACTCATGTGCGGCGAGAAGCCCCCGACCATCGCGAGCACGCGGCCGGTGTGCGGGTCCAGCGCCACGAGGCCGCCCTGCACCGCGGGGATTTGCCGCAGGGCGTAGCTGCCCGGCGGGTAGTCCTTGCCCTTGTCGTCCTTGCGGGCCGGCTCCACCAGGATCAGGTCGCCCAGCTTGGCCACGTCCGACGGCCGGCGGATCTCGGGGCCGAGGCGGTTGTCGTCCTTCTGGGCGCGCGCCCAGCGCAGCTCGGCCAGCGGCACGCGCCCGCGCGATCCGTCCGGCAGGCCGATGTCGAGCGCCGCCGCGGCGTCATCCTTCAGCACCACGGCCAGATGCCAGCCCTCCGCCCCCGGGGGAGGCGCCATGGAGGCGCGGACCGACAGCCCGCCTTCGTACAACGCCTGCTCGCCGTAGAGCTTCACCAGCTCGCGCCGGACCTCCTCGGCGAAATACTCCGACGTCACATATTCCTGCTCGTCGCGTTTGCGAACGGTCAGCGGCTTGGACTGGGCGATCTTCGCCTCGTCCGGGGTGATGTGCCCGTCCTCGGCCATGCGCCCGATCACCCAGT
>JAEYOB010000720.1 GCA_023412175.1 Pseudomonadota bacterium
CCCCCCCCCCCCCCCCCCCCCCCCCCCGCGGGGGGGGGGGGGGGGGGGGCCCCCCCCCTCCGCGTCGCGTCCGTTACCGGTCTCCCGGAATCCCCCTCACCCGGCCCTGACGGGCCACCCTCTCCGGGGAGAGGGGTTGCCGGCCTTACACCTTGTAGTACCGCATGACCCGCTTCTCGGCGCGGGCGGCGGCTTCCTTTGGCGTCTGCTGGCCGCTGGCGGCCTCGGCGAACATGTTGACCACCACGTAGTCGGCCATGGCCGCCGCCGACGCCGGCCCAAGCTTCCCGCTGTAGCCGTTCCACAGCATGTTCTTCACCGTGTCGCGGTACGGCATGTGCTTGGGATCGGCGGTCCAGATCGGGTTGTTCTCGTACGCGGCGAGCGGCTGGGTGACATAGCCGATGGCGGCCTGCTGCCAGGGCTCGTACTGCTCCTTCTCCATCATGAAGCGCAGGTATTCCTTCGCCGCGTTCGGGTACTTGGAGTACTTGAACACCATGCCCTGGGTGAACAGGTGCAGCTCGGTCGGCTTGCCGACGGGGCCGATGGGCATGTTGACGTGCTCGATGTCCTTGGCCATCGCCTGCATCGCCGGATCCTGCGAGTTCTTGGCCGAGTAGTAGACCGAGATGCCGTTGGCGGTGACGCCGATCTCGCCGGCCAGGAACGCCTTGTTGTTGTTGGGGTCGAGCCAGGACAGCGTGCCGGGCACGAAGGTCTTGTACAGCTCGGCCACCCATTCCAGCGCACGGATGGTCTCCGGGCTGTTGATGGTGACGTTGTTGTTGTCGTCCACCATGCGGCCGCCGAACGCCCAGAGGATGCTGTGCGTCCAGGTGTTGCCGTCGCCCACCGCGTTGCCCAGCGCGAAGCCCGCGGGGTGCCCCTTGGCGTGCATCGCCTTGCACGCCTTCAGGAAGCCGTCGGTGTCGCGCGGCATGGTCTCGAACCCGGCCTCCTGGAGCCAGGATTTGCGGTAGACGATGCAGTTGCCGGCGGCGCCCACCGGCAGGCCGATCCAGCGGCCGTCGCGCATGCCGTAACGCTTCGGCGCGTCGTACCAGCCGCCGTACTTGGCGCCGAGGTACTCGGCGAGGTCGGTCAGGTCAACCAGCTTGTCCGGGTACTGGTGCGGGTCGTCGAACCAGCCGAAGATGATGTCCGGGCCGCTGCCGACGTTGGCCGCCACCGCCGCCTTCGGCCGGATGTCCTCCCAGGACTCGGCGTCGATGCGGACCTTGATGCCGGTCTTCTCGGTGAAGCGCTGGGTGTTCGCCATCCAGCCGTCCTCGTCGCCCTGGACGAACTTCTTCCAGCGCAGCACGCGCAGCTCGGCGTTCTTCTCCGGCTCAAGCTTGAGGTCGGCGGCGAAGGCGCTCGGCGCGATGCCCCCAACCCCCATGCCAAGCGCCGTCGCCGCTGCACCCGCCTTCAGAACGTCGCGTCTGGTGAACTCCATGACCGTCCCTCCCTGGTTGGGTCGCCGGCTGCGCCGGTCGGCCGTTGGTTGCCAATTCCTCCCCAGCCCTTACAGGCGCTGCCCGCCGGCGGCGTCGAAGACGTGCCCGGCGCCGGGCTTCGGCACGAGGCGCAGCCGCTCGCCCGGATGCAGCGGATGGCGCTCGGTGGTCGCCGCGCAGGCGACCGTGCCGCCCACCTTGCAGAAGACCAGCGTGTTGTCGCCGGTCGGCTCGATCACCTCCACCTCGGCCGGCAGGCCCTGTTCGGCGTCCGACGCGATGCGCAGGTGCCCCGGCCGGATGCCGTAGACCACCACCTGCCCGTCATGCCCGCCGGTGTCCGGCCCGGCGTCCAGCACGAGGTTGTCGGCCGTCGCCACCCACACCCTGCCCTCCTCGCGCCGCAGCGTGCCGCGGAACAGGTTCATGGCCGGCGAGCCGATGAAGCCGGCGACGAACAGGTTGGCCGGCCGGTCGTACAGCTCCAGCGGCGTGCCGATCTGCTCGACGTTGCCGTCGTGCATGACCACGATGCGGTCGGCCATGGTCATCGCCTCGATTTGGTCGTGCGTGACATAGACCGAGGTGGTGCGCAGCCGCTGGTGCAGCGCCTTGATCTCGGTGCGCATCTGCACGCGCAGCTTGGCGTCGAGGTTGGACAGCGGCTCGTCGAACAGGAAGACCTGCGGGTCGCGGACGATGGCGCGGCCCATGGCGACGCGCTGCCGCTGCCCGCCGGAGAGCTGCCGCGGGTAGCGCCCGAGATACGGCCCGAGGTCGAGGATGTCCGCCGCCTGCTCGACCCGCCGCTTGATCTCCGCCGGGTCGGCGCGGCGCAGCTTCATGCTGAACGCCATGTTGTCGAAGACGTTCATGTGCGGGTACAGCGCGTAGTTCTGGAACACCATGGCGATGTCCCGTTCCTTCGGCGGCATCTGGTTGACCACCCGCCCGCCGATGGCGATTTCGCCGCCGCTGATCTGTTCGAGGCCCGCGATCATGCGCAGCAACGTGGACTTGCCGCAGCCCGACGGGCCGACCAGAACCACGAACTCCTCGTCACCGATGTCCACGTCGATGCCGTGGATCACCTCGTGCTGGCCGAAGGTCTTGCGCACCTTGCGGATATCGACCGACGCCATGCCCTATCCCTCCGGTGACCAGCCGCGGTCGGACGACAGCCACGCGCGGTTGACGCAGTTGACGAGGCGGCCGTCGCGCAGCGCCGCCACCGCCACCTCGGCCGACTTGCGGCGCAAGTCGCGGATGCTGTCCGGCGAGTAGAAGGCCGCGTGCGGGCTCAGCAGCAGGCGTCCGGCGATCCAGGATTCGCCATGGCGCCAAGCGGTGAGCAGCGGATGGTCGAGGCTACGGGCCAGCGGCTCCACCGGGATGACGTCGAGCGCCGCCCCGGCCAGCCGCCCGGAGGCCAGCGCCTTGTGCAGCGCGTCGAGGTCAACCACCGGCCCGCGCGCCGTGTTGACCAGGATCTGCCCCGACTTCGACGCCGCGAAGGCGGCGGCGTCGAGCATCCGGTGCGTCTCGCGGGTCAGCGGCGTGTGCAGGCTGACCACGTCGGCCGCCGCCATCAGTTCCGCGAGGCCGTCCGCCCGGCCGAAGCCCAGCGACAGCTCGGCCCCGGTCGGCTTGTACGGGTCGTAGAACACCACCTCCATCCCGAACGCCCTGGCGCGCAACGCAGTGGCGAGGCCGATGCGCCCCAGCCCGACCACCCCGAACACCAG
>JAEYOB010000730.1 GCA_023412175.1 Pseudomonadota bacterium
CCCCCCACCCCCCCGGCCGCCCCCGCGACGACGACGGTGATGATGATGGTTCCGTCCGTGGACCCGAACCAGATCATCGCGAGCACGATCCAGGCGATGGGCGGAACGCCCAGGAGAACCGTGAGGATCGGGCGGGCGAGGCGCATGGTTGCCGGCGAATAGCCCGCGGCGATGCCGCCGGCCGTCCCGATCAGCCCCGACAGGACGAATCCTTCCAGGGCGCGCAGGGTGGTGGTTCCGGCGAGGATCCACGAGGCCGGATCACCGACGATCGTCCAGCCGGCGGCCAGCGTCGCCAGAGGGGCCGGCAGGATGAAGGCGCCGAAGCCCTCGTGCCCGGCCTGCCAGACGGCGGCGAACAGGGCCAGTCCCGCCAGCCCCGCCCATCCCGACCACAGGAACTGCCCGAACCGGCCCAGCCGGTCGGCGATCGCCCTCGTCATGCCGCACCCGGATCAGAGATAGAATTCGGCGGCGGGGAGCTTGCCCCCGATGATCTTCGGATCGGCCTCCGACACCGCCCGGAAAACTGCCTCCAGCGTCGGGCGCGCCTCGCTGGCGCGGATGGCCACCAGATTGGAGTGCGGGATCGACGTTGCGACGACCGGGGAGGGCAGGCCGAGCGGCGCGGCCGCGTCGTTGGCGGCGCGGGCCGGGTCGGCGTTCACCGAGGCCGTCGCGCGCACCAGCGCCTCGTGCAGCGCCTCGACGGCTGGGGCGTGGGCGTCGAGAAAGGCGGTCGTGACCCCCAGGCCGGCCTGCGGCAGCGTCGGAGCAAGCCCGGTGGCGTCGCTCCACGCCTTCTGGATGTCCACGACCCGCGACACCGCCTTGCCGGCTTGCCCGGCCCGCAGGATCGCGGCCGTCGCCGACGGTTCCGGCAGGAGCGCGGCATCGGCGCGGCCGGTCATGAGAAGCTGGACCGCCTCCATGGGCGTACCGGTGAACTGGATGGTGAGGTCGGTGTCCGGTGCGATGCCCTGCATGGCCAGCAGACGCCGGAACAGCACCTCGGTGGTGTCGTTGCGGAAGGGAACCGCGACGGTGCGCCCCTTCAGCGCGGCCATCGAGGTCAGCGAGGTGTCGGACGCCACGAGGTACAACAGCCCGTTGGTCATCACGTTGACCAGACGCACGCCCAATCCCTTGTTGAAGAGGTTCGCCGCGGACTGGGTCGGCAGAACGAACGTCTGCATGGTTCCGGAGGTGAGCCCGGCCCGCAGTTCGTCGGGACTCCGCCAAGCCTTGAAGGTGATCTTTTCGGCGACAGCACCGAGCGCGCCGGAGGCGATGGCGTGCAGGATCGTCACCGACGGCCCTGCCGGCGGTCCCCAGAGGGTCAGCTCCGGCAGCGGCGATGCGGCCGAAGCGGAGCGGAAGGCAGGGGCTGCCAGGGTAGCGGTGATGCCGGCGACCACGGCGCGGCGGGTGATGCTGTGCATGAAAATCCTGGGAGCAAGGGCGCGCCCCATGTGTGTCCAGCCAGTGGTCCGAAGGGCGGAGGTTTATCGGTCCAGGCGGTGTTCGAACACGCGGCGCTGGTGTTGGACGATGTTCGCGGTGGGTGGTGTCGCTGGGGCCGGATTGGGGGCCGGGTTGTGCCTGTGGAGCTTATGCTATGCATATGATAATCATTCGCATACCATTCAGTGGATGCGGCATGATGACGCAGGGCGGGCGGTTGGACGGTGCGGTCCTCAGTTCCGTTCCGGGGCCGGCCGACAACTGCCGAGGTCTGGAGTGCGGTCGTTCCGCGCGAAACTTCCGATCCGATTCGTTGCCGTTTTGTCCCCGCCTGCAGCCTGCTTCCCCATTCAGGGAAAGCTGACGTAACGTCCACCCCGCCTCCAGTGTCCGAATCTTGCTGATTGCGTTCCTGAAAGTGACCCGGCTTGGCACGTTACGTCGCTTGCTTCATCCTCCGCGGCTCCGGGGCACGCGAGGAAGCCATCGCCGCCCGGGAGGAAACCGGACGGTTTCTTTCTATGTTGTTCTATGCCTCCGCCGGCCCCGTCCCGATCCGGATGCGCTGCGGCATATTGCGCCCCAACACGATTGCATGAGAACCGGAGTAGCCGACGTTATGCTGGACAACAATTCCAAGACCGAGACGTCGGTCGGCCATCCGGAGGCCGCGCAGGGTCACAGGCAGATGCCGCCGACGGAACGCCGCCCGCCCAGCCGGCGCGGGCTGGTCATCCGTCTGATCGTCACCGTGGTGATCCTGGCGCTGCTCGGCGGTGCGCTCTACGGCTTCAACACCTTCCGATCGAAGGCGATTTCCGACTTCTTCGCCAGCAACAAGCCGCCACCCACCCCGGTGGCGCTGGCCGAGGCGACGGTGCAGTCGGTTCCCAAGTACCTGACCGCCATCGGCACGCTGGCGGCGTCCCGTCAGGTGACGGTGGCCCCGGAGGTCGCCGGCCGCGTTACGCAGATCTCCTTCGAATCGGGTGCCAGGGTCAAGGCCGGCGACCCGCTGGTGCAGTTGAACGACGCGACCGAGCAGGCCGACCTGCTGGCGCAGCGCGCCCAGGCCCGTCTGGCGGAACTGAATTTGGAACGCACCCGCGACCTGCGCCGGAGCTTGGCGGCGCCGCAGAGCAGCGTCGACCAGTTTCAGGCCCAGCTCGACGAGATCATGGCGAACCAGAAGCGCACCCAGGCGCTGATCGGGCAGAAGCTGATCAAGGCGCCGTTCGACGGTGAGCTCGGCATCCGGCAGATCAACGTCGGCGACTACGTCAACCCCGGCGCCACCATCGTGACGCTGACCGATCTTTCAATACTGTACGTCAACTTCACGCTGCCGGAACACACCCTGCCGCGGCTGAGCGTCGGGCAGAAGGTGCTGATCAACACCGACGCCTTTCCGGGCCGCGATTTCGAGGCGACGATCGGCACCATCGAACCCCAGATCAGCGCCGAGACCCGCGCCATCAAGGTCCAGGCGACGCTGGACAACCGCGAGCAGCTGCTGCGTCCGGGCATGTTCGCCAACGTGCGCGTCGTGCTGCCGCCGCAGCCCAACACCCTGACCGTGCCGGAGACCGCGGTGGACTACACGGTCTATGGCGACAGCGTCTTCGTTGCGAAGAACGAGAAGGCGGAGGACGGTTCGGAACGGCTGGTGGTCCAGCGCACGCCGGTCAAGGTCGGCGACCGCCTGCCCAACCGTGTCGAGATCCGCAGCGGGTTGAACCCCGGCGACCGCGTGGTGGTGTCGGGCCAGCTGAAGCTGGCCAACGGCGCGGCCGTGGTTCCGGCGGACAACAACCCGCTGATCGCGCCGCAAACCCTGCCGCAGAACTGAGGCCGGCGCCATGAGGTTCACCGATATCTTCATCCGCCGGCCGATCCTGGCCGTGGTGGTCAGCCTGCTGATCCTGTTGATCGGGCTGCGGGCGCTGCTGGAAATGCCGATCCGGCAGTACCCGCAGCTCCAGAACACGGTCATCACCGTCACCACGGCGTATCCCGGCGCCTCGCCCGACCTGATGCAGGGCTTCTTCGCCACGCCCTTCGAGCTGGCGGGGGCGACGGCGGAGGGCATCGACTACCTGACCTCGTCCTCGACCCAGGGGCAGAGCGTCGTGACCGCCTACATCCGGCTGAACTTCGACCCCAACGTCGCGATGACCGACGTGATGGCGAAGGTGCAGCAGGTCAAATACCAGCTCCCGCGCGAGGCCAACGACCCGGTCATCCTGAAATCGACCGGCGAGACGACCTCGATCCTCTACATGGGCTTTTCCAGCCCGGATCTGTCCGGGGCGGCGATCTCCGACTATCTGACTCGCGTCGTGCAGCCGAACCTGTCCACGGTCGAGGGCGTGGCGCGGGCGCAGATCCTGGGCGGCCAGACCTTCGCCATGCGGCTGTGGCTGGACCCGGTGCGGATGGCGGCGCGCGGCATCTCGCCCAGCGACGTGTCGGCGGCCATCGCGTCGAACAACTACCAGTCGGCCCCCGGCCAGACCAAGGGCGTGTTCGTCATCACCAACGTCACCGCCAACACCGGCCTGACCGACGTCGAGCAGTTCCGCGACATGGTGGTGAAGGCCAAGGACGGCGCTCTGGTCCGCATGCGCGATGTCGCCACCGTCGAGCTGGGCGCGCAGAGCTTCAACGCCAGCGTCGCGATGAACGGCCAGCAGGCCATCTTCATCGGCGTGGACGCCACCCCGACCGGCAATCCGCTGAACATCGTCGCCGACATCCGCAAGATGGAGCCGGACCTGCGGCGCAACCTGCCGCCGGGCATGCAGATGGAGATCGTCTACGACAGCACGCGCTTCATCCAGTCCTCCATCGACGAGGTGGTGAAGACGCTGCTGGAGGCGGTCGCCATCGTCATCGTGGTGATCTTCCTGTTCCTGGGGTCCATCCGGTCGGTGCTGATCCCGGTGGTGACGATCCCGCTGTCCATCGTCGGCGCCTGCACCTTCATGCTGGCGATGGGCTTCTCGCTGAACCTGCTGACC
>JAEYOB010000771.1 GCA_023412175.1 Pseudomonadota bacterium
GCTGGGGACGCTTGCGCTGTGCTTCGCGGGGCCGGTGGCCGCCGCGGAGCCGCAGAGCGCCGCCCTGCCCAACGTTGCCGCGCCGAAGCTGGCGCTGGCCGGCTGCGCGGCGCGGCGGATCCTGATGTTCCCCGTCTACGACCTGCGCCTCTACCTGCCGCAGCATCCGGCGACCGTGCCGGCCGCCTTCGATCCGGCGACGCCGAAGTCGGTGGAACTGCAGGTCACCTATCCCGGCAACGTGCCCGGCAGCATGCCGCGGAGCTGGCGCGCCCGCTTCGAGGAGCGGCAGCTGGCGCCGGCGCTGATCGCCGACCTGGACCGCCTGTACCAGAACCTTAAGGGCGGCGACGTGCTGAGCATCGAGTACCGGCCGGGCCGCGGTTCGATGGTGCGGCTGAACGACATCACGCAGACGGTCGACCGGGGGCCGGCACTGATCGAATCGCTGCTCGACATCTGGATGGGACCGCGCGCCCTAAACCCGGAGATCCGCGCCCAGCTGTTGAGTGGCCGCTGCTGAGGCCCCTCACCGCGCCTCCGCAAGACGGGGTAAGGGGCTTTCAAGTCTTTTCCGGGAAGTGCCGCTCCTCGCCGAGCCTGTCCTCGATGTAGAGCATGTTGACCAGCACCATGGCGACCACCGCCAGCGGCGTCGCCAGGAACATGCCCAGCAACCCGGCGAGTATGCCGCCGCAGGCGATGGCGCCGATGGTGATGACCGGCGGCAGATCAACCACCCGCTTCTGCATGAGCGGCTGGATCAGGTGCCCTTCCAACTGCTGCACGACCAGATAGAGCCCGACCACCCACAGCGCGGTCGTCGGCGACTGCGCAAAGCCGATCAGGACCGCCGGGACGGCGGCCAGGATGGGGCCGAGGAAAGGAATGAACTCCAGGATCCCCGCCAGCACGCCCAGCGCCGCCGCCGCCGGAATCCCCAGCGCCAACAGACCGGCCATGGTCAACGCGCCGACCAGGGCCATGGAGAAGAATTGCCCGATCAGCCACTTCCACAGGGCGTTGCCGGTAACGTCCAGCACCTGAAAGGCCCGCCGATGCCCGGCCGGCGGCACCAGCAGCACCAGCCCGCGCCTGTAGACGTCGGGCGATGCGGCCAGGTAGATGGCCGCGAACAACACCACCACCATGTTGCCGATGGCAAACGCCATGTTCTCGGCCACCGGCCGCAGGCGTGCCAGCCAGTTCACCAGATCGCCCTGGCGCGCCACCTCGTCGCGCACCCGTGGCGGGAGTTGCTGAACGGCCCGGCCGATCTGGTCGGAGAACTGGTCGTACTGCTGCACCACCTCGGTGCCGATGAACCAGCCGCCCGCCCCCAGTATTACCGCCAAACCGAAGAGTACGGCAGCAAACGCCATACCGTGGCGCACTCCCGTCCAATCATGGACATAGCCGCTCAGGCGCGTCAGCAGGATGGCGAACAGCACCGCCGCGAAAATCAGCAGCAACGCCTCCGCCACGAGCAGAGTCAGGTAGGCCAGCGCCGCCACTCCCGCGACGATCAGCACCTTCCACAAGAAGAGCTTGAGTTCCGCCTGCACGACGCGGCGATGTGCATCCACCCCGGGGACTGCCTGGGGTTCCGCGCCATTTCGCTCAACGCGCGCCATCGCCTCCGCCGCCGGCCTCTTGCCGTCCATGCTCGCACCTCCTCCGCGCTCACCGGCGGAAACGGCCCAGCCCGGCCCGAAGGTCCATGCGGGCGGCCCCGACATTCGACCTAACCCGATTTGCAGTTTTGCGCCGCGCCGCAGCGCCTCCCATATTCACGAGTGACGCCAAGGAGTCATTCTCGCTGATGTCGAACTGGAGCCCGCCGCATGGCGGGCTTTCTTTTGCCGGCGGTTCCAAAGAGCCGCACGGCAAGAAAGGCCGCCGGGGCAGGCCCCGGCGCATAGGCGCCGCCCATCGACCGGCATAGGCGTGTATTGCCTCAGCCTGCCCTGCCCATCGGCGCGCTTGTCTGCGGTTGCAGGACAGGACACATGATTCCCGGTAGTGATGCAAGGAGGCGGCAAGAATGCACTATGAAATCGTCTGCAGCGTGATCCGCGCGGCGGGCGAGCCTGAGGACGACACCCGGAAGGCCATCCTGGAAGCCGTGGCGGCGTTCGAACAGGCGGTCCGACGCAATGGGCTGGCGGCCGTCGTCCAGGTGCGCGACGTGCGCGGCGGCCAAACCCTGCACGAGGCCATCCACCACGGCGGCTTCGTCCCTCGCGACCGGCGGGACGGCGGAGCCCCCGTCCCTTAACGGAGGGGACTCCGCAGCCGGATCTCTACACCCAGTCGCCCTCGTCGCCGCCGAGTTCGGCGTCGTCGATCGGATAGTCAGCGTCGTCCGGCTGGTAGGCGGCTTCCTGATAGCCGGCGTCGTGGGTCTCGGGCGGGGGGAAGGCATTCTGGTCGTTGTTGACCACCGTGTCCGAACTCGGCTGCGCCTCGTGGCCGGCCGCGGCCGCGCCGAACGGGCTGCCGCTGCTGTGCAGCATCGACGAGATGGCGCTGGCCGCCAGCATGCCGCCGGCCACGCCGGCCGCCGTCTGCAACGCACCGCCCATGAAGCCGCCACCGCGCTGCGGAGCGAAGCCGGTGCCCGGGGGTTGCGGCGGATAGGCCGGCTGGACCGGCGCTCCCCAC
>JAEYOB010000794.1 GCA_023412175.1 Pseudomonadota bacterium
GCGGGGGAGTCTCGGCCACCGGCTCGGGCGGCGGCGGGGCCGGCGGCGCGGGCTTGGCCTCCGGCATCGGCGGCTTGGGCGGCTCCGGCTTGGGTTCGCCCTGCACGACGCGCGCGGCCTCGGTCACCTCGCCGATGTCGACGATCTCGATGGGGATCGAGTTGGGAATGTCCAGCTTGCGATCGCTGGGCGGCAGGCCAAGCACGACCAGCGCGATCAGCGCGACGTGCAGCACTCCCGAGGCGATCAGGGGTTGGCGCATCACGGCAGGGTCTGCCTCAGGGTTTGGCCGATGTCGGACGGACCGCCGGCACCGTCGGGCCGGCGGCGGCGTTCGGCAGTTCGGCAACGAGGCCGACCTTCTTGAACCCGGCGGCGCTCATGGTGCCCATCACCTCCAGCATCTTGCCGTAGGCGATCTTGGCGTCGCCGCGCACGAAGATGCGGGCCTCCGCGTTGGACTGGGTGATGGCGACCAGCAGCGGCACGAGGTTGGCGGTGTCGGTGCGCTGCTCCTGCACGAACACGGTGCCGTCGGCCTGCACGGTGACGAACAGCGGGTCCTTCTGCGCCTCCAGCGGGGCGGCGTTGGTCTTCGGCAGATCGACCGGCACGCCCACGGTGAGCATGGGCGCGGCCACCATGAAGACGATCAGCAGCACCAGCATGACGTCGATGAACGGCGTCATGTTGATCTCGGCCATGGCGCGGTAGCCGCGCTTGCGGCCGCGGCCGTGCCCCTTGCCTGCGAGCTGCGCGGCCATCTCAGGCGGCTCCCCGTTCCTCGAGGTGGCGCGACAGGATGGCGGCGAACTCGCCGGCGAAGGTCTCCAGGCGGTCGGCGTAGCGCGACAGGTCGGTGGAGAACTTGTTGTAGGCGATCACCGCCGGGATGGCGGCCAGCAGGCCCATGGCGGTGGCGAACAGCGCCTCGGCGATGCCCGGCGCCACCACGGCGAGGCTGGTGTTGTTCGACGCGGCGATCGAGGTGAAGGAGTTCATGATGCCCCACACCGTGCCGAACAGCCCGATGAACGGCGCCGTCGAGCCCACCGACGCCAGCAGCGTCATGTAGCGTTCGGCCCGCGCCATCTCGCGGCCGATGGTGACGGACATCACGCGCTCGACGCGCTGCTGGAGCGAGGTCTTCATCGAGCTGCCCAGACCGCGGTCGGCGGCGTGCCGCCACTCGCGCATGCCGGCGGCGAAGGTCGCCGACATCGGGTCCTCCGGCCGCGTGCCGATGCGGTCGTACAGGGCGTCCAGCGAACCGCCCGACCAGAACGCCTCCTCGAAGGCGTCAGCCTGGGCGTTCAGCCGGCGGATGCGCATCACCTTCTCGATGATGATGGCCCAGCACCAGACCGAAGCCGCCAGCAGCATGATCATGACCAGCTTCACCAGCAGGTCGGCCTGCCAGAACAGGCCCCACATGGTGATGTCGTGTGCAGTGGCTACCGCACCGGCCGCATTCATCGCTCGCTCCTTCGAAGATCGTTCTGCATTTGCCGTCCGTGTAGATCCGTCAGCGCCGCGCGAACCGTCGCCGACAGGCGGGCGGGCCGCCCGGCCCGGTTCAGCGTCGCCAGTTTGAGGCCCGCGCGCGCCAGTTCCCTGCCCTCGCGGCGGATGGTTTGATCAACGGCAAACGAAGCGCCGCCGATATCGATGATTCGCGTCTCCACTTCAAGCGTATCGTCAAGCTTGGCGGGAGCGACAAAATCGATCTCAACCCGCCGTACCGCAAATGACACACCTTGGTCATGAAGAAGTTCGGTGTGCCGCCAGCCCAGCAGCCGCAGCATTTCCGTGCGCGCCCGCTCCATGAAGCGGAGATAGTTGGCGTGGTAGACGATTCCGCCAGCGTCCGTGTCCTCATAATAGACCCGGACCGGGTAGCGGTGCACACCGTCGTCGCCGAAGAATCCGCCCAGCTCAGCCATCGGCGCCCTCGTCCGTTCCGTTCAGCTTGTCGAGCAGATCGAACTGCCGCGTCGGCTGCGCCGGAGGGTTGAGGCCGAGGTAGCGGAACCCCTGGTCAGTCAGCATGCGCCCGCGCGGCGTGCGCTGCAAAAAGCCCTGCTGGATCAGGTAGGGCTCGACCACCTCCTCCAGCACGTCGCGCTGCTCGCCCAGCGCCGCGCCGAGCGTGTCCACGCCGACCGGGCCGCCGTTGTAGTTCTGCGCGATGATGCCGAGATAACGCCGGTCCATGCTGTCGAGGCCGAGGCGGTCCACCTCCAGCCGGGTCAGCGCGGCGTCGGCGATCTTCGCGTCCACCTCCGGCACGCCGGCCACGGCGGCGAAATCGCGCACCCGGCGCAGCAGCCGCCCGGCGACGCGCGGCGTGCCGCGCGAACGGTTGGCGATCTCGCGCGCGCCCTCCGGCGTGATCAGCATGTTGAGCACGCGGGCGGCGCGGCTGACGATCAGCTCCAGCTCGTCCGGTTCATAGAATTGCAGGCGCACGGGGATGCCGAAACGCTCGCGCAGCGGCCGGGTGATCAGGCCGGACCGCGTGGTGGCGCCGACCAGCGTGAAGGGCGGCAGGTCGATGCGGATCGAGCGCGCAGCCGGCCCCTCGCCGATGATCAGGTCGAGCTGGAAATCCTCCATGGCGGGATAGAGGATCTCCTCGACCGCCGGGTTCAGGCGGTGGATCTCGTCGATGAACAGCACGTCGTGCGGCTGCAGGTTGGTCAGCAGCGCCGCAAGGTCGCCGGCCCGCGCGATCACCGGGCCGGAGGTGGCGCGGAAGCCGACGCCGAGTTCGCGGGAGACGATCTGGGCCAGCGTTGTCTTGCCGAGGCCCGGCGGGCCGAACAGCAGCACGTGGTCCAGCGCCTCGCCGCGCGAGCGGGCGGCCTGGATGAAGATGGACAGGTTCTCGCGCGCCTGCCGCTGGCCGATGAACTCGGACAGCGACAGCGGGCGGATCGACGATTCCGTGCCGTCGCCGGCCCCCTGTCCGGGGTGTACGAGCCGCTCGGGAGTCTCGTTCACTGGCTAAGCTCCTTGAGGCCGAGGCGGATCAGGTCGGCGACCTTGGCGCCGTCGCCCAGGCCGCGCCCGGCCGCGACCACCGCGCCGAACGCCTCCGAGCGGCCGTAGCCGAGGTTGACCAGCGCGGAGACCGCGTCCGCCATGCCGGCGTTGTCGGGGGCCGGGCCGGCGGCGGGAGCACCCTTGCCG
>JAEYOB010000805.1 GCA_023412175.1 Pseudomonadota bacterium
TCGATGGAAGCCTTCAAGCGCCGCCGGTATGACATACTCCGGCCGGGCCTCGGCCCGGTCTTGCCGGATGCCGCGAGTTACGAGAAAACTCGGAAAGAGACAAAAGGGGAGGCGGACATGGACACGGCGGTCGTTGCCAACAGGCGCGCCACACACCCCGGCGCCGGGCGCCGGAGCACACGGGCGCAGCCCAAGGGGCGGCAGGTCGATCCGTCGGCGCTGGCCGAGGTGCAGGATCTTCTCGGCGACCGGTCCCGCCAGCGGGACCTGCTGATCGAGCACCTTCACCTGTTGCAGGACACCCACCATTGCCTGCACGCCCGGCATCTTGCGGCGCTGGCGCAGGAGATGCGCCTCGCCCTGGTGGAGGTGTACGAGGTCGCGTCCTTCTACGCCCACTTCGACATCGTCATGGACGATGAGGAAGCGCCGCCGCCGGTCACCGTGCGGGTGTGCGACAGCCTGTCCTGCTGCATGGCCGGCGGTGAGGCGCTGCTGGAGCAACTGCCCGGCGCGCTCGGCTCCGGCGTGCGGGTGGTGCGCGCTCCCTGCATGGGCGGCTGCCACAACGCCCCGGCGGTCGCCATCGGCCATTCCCTGTACGAGAACGCCACCGTCGAGAGCGTGGTGAAGGCGGTGGAGAGCGGCGACACCCATCCGCGCATCCCGGACTACATCGGCTTCGATGCCTACCGCGCCAACGGCGGCTATGCGTTGCTGGCCGAGTGCCTGGATGGGCGGCGCGAGGCCGAGGACATCCTGCACCGGCTGGAGGGCGCCAACCTGCGCGGGCTCGGCGGCGCCGGCTTCCCGACCGGGCGCAAGTGGCGCTTCGTGCGGCACGAGGCCGGGCCGCGCCTGATGGCGGTCAACGGCGACGAGGGGGAGCCCGGAACCTTCAAGGACCGCTTCCATCTGGAGACCGACCCGCACCGCTTCCTGGACGGCATGCTGATCGGCGCCTGGGTGATCGAGGCGACGGACGTCTACATCTACCTGCGCGACGAATACCCGCAGTGCCGCGAAATCCTGCGGCGGGAGATCGCCGTGATCGAGGCGGCCGGCCTCGCCCGCCACACCCGCATCCATCTGCGGCGCGGCGCCGGCGCCTACATCTGCGGCGAGGAATCGGCGATGCTGGAGAGCATCGAGGGCAAGCGCGGCCTGCCGCGCCACAAGCCGCCGTTCCCCTCGGTGGTCGGCCTGTTCGGCCGGCCGACGCTGATCAACAACGTCGAGACGCTGTTCTGGATCCGCGACATCGTCGAGAAGGGCGGCGAGTGGTGGGGCAGCTTCGGCCGCAATGGCCGGGCCGGCCTGCGCAGCTTCTCGGTCTCCGGCCACGTCAAGGAACCGGGCGTCAAGCTGGCCCCCGCCGGCATTACCATCCGTGAACTGATCGACGAGCACTGCGGCGGCATGGCCGACGGGCACGAGTTCATCGGCTACCTGCCGGGCGGCGCCTCGGGCGGCATCCTGCCGGCGAGCATGGACGACATCCCGCTCGACTTCGGCACGCTGGAGAGCCATGGCTGCTTCATCGGCTCGGCGGCCGTCGTGGTGCTGTCGGACCAGGACGACATGCGCAAGGTCGTCCTGAACCTGCTGTCCTTCTTCGAGGACGAGAGCTGCGGCCAGTGCACGCCCTGCCGTGTCGGCACCGAGAAGGCGGTGACGATGATCCGGCAGCCGGTCTGGGACGAGCTGCTGCTCGACGAGCTGGCGGCGGTGATGGGCAGCGCCTCCATCTGCGGCCTGGGGCAGGCGGCGATGAATCCGCTGAGGAGTGCCCTGAAGCACTTCCGGGACCGGCTGAACAACGCGGTAAGCAACGAAAAGAACCGGGAGGACGCGCCATGAGCGGCCGAATCCACTTCCATCTCGACGGCCAGGAAGTCGAGGCGCGGCCGGGCGAAACCATCTGGCAGGTGGCGACGCGGCTCGGCACCGAGATCCCGCACCTCTGCCATTCCAGCCAGCCCGGCTACCGGTCCGACGGCAACTGCCGCGCCTGCATGGTCGAGGTCGAGGGGGAGCGCGTGCTGGCCGCCTCCTGCATGCGCAAGCCGACCTCGGGCATGTATGTCCGCACGGCGAGCGACAAGGCCCGCCAGGCCCGCAAGATGGTGTTCGAACTGCTGGTCGGCGATCAGCCCGAGCGCGACAGGGCGCACGATCCGGACTCCCGCTTCTGGAACTGGGCGGACAAGGTCGGCGTGAGCGGGAGCCGCTTTCCGGAACGCGCCAAGCCGCCGGCAGAGGACTTCAGCCACCCGGCCATGGCGGTGCAGCTCGACGCCTGCATCCAGTGCAACCTGTGCGTCCGCGCCTGCCGCGAGGTCCAGGTCAACGACGTGATCGGCATGGCGCTGCGCGGGCACAACGAGAAGATCGTCTTCGACTTCGACGACCCGATGGGCGACAGCACCTGCGTCGCCTGCGGCGAGTGCGTGCAGGCCTGCCCGACCGGCGCCCTGATGCCGAAGACCCAGATCGACCTGACGAACGGCATCTTCAAGGCGGCACCCGAGCGCACGGTCGACAGCGTCTGCCCCTATTGCGGCGTGGGCTGCCAGCTCACCTACAACATCAAGGACGAGACGCTGCTGTCGGTGACCGGCCGCGACGGCCCGTCAAACCAAAGCCGGCTGTGCGTCAAGGGCCGCTTCGGCTTCGATTACATCCACCATCCGCACCGCCTGACCATGCCGCTGATCCGGCGCGAGGGCGTGTCGAAGCATGACGTGGACATCGACCCGGCCAACCCGCTGACCCATTTCCGCGAGGCCTCGTGGGAAGAGGCGCTGGACCGTGCGGCAACCGGCCTCAAGCGGACCCGCGACGCCCACGGCGGCAACGCGCTGGCCGGCTTCGGCTCGGCCAAGGGCTCGAACGAGGAGGCGTACCTGTTCCAGAAGCTGGTTCGCACCGGCTTCGGCACCAACAACGTGGACCACTGCACGCGGCTGTGCCACGCCTCCTCCGTGGCGGCGCTGATCGAAGGCATCGGCTCCGGCGCGGTCACCGCCCCCTTCATGGCGGCCGAGGACGCCGAGGTGATCGTCGTCATCGGCTCCAACCCGACCGAGAACCACCCGGTGGCCGCCACCTTCTTCAAGAACGCGGTGAAGAAGGGGGCCAAGCTGGTCGTCATGGACCCGCGCGGGCAGGCGCTGAAGCGCCACGCCACGCACATGATGCAGTTCAAGCCCGGCCGCGACGTGCCGATGCTGAACGCGCTGCTGAACGTCATCATCACCGAGGGGCTGTACGACGAGCGGTACGTCGCCGAGCACACCCAGGACTTCGCCGCGCTGAGGGAGCACATCGCCGCCTTCACGCCCGAGGCGATGGCACCGGTCTGCGGCATCGACGCCGACACCCTGCGCGCGGTGGCGCGGCTCTACGCGACCTCCAGGGCCTCGATCATCTTCTGGGGCATGGGCGTCTCGCAGCACACGCACGGAACCGACAACGTGCGCTGCCTGATCGCCCTGTCGCTGGTCACCGGCCACATCGGCCGTCCGGGCACCGGCCTGCACCCGCTGCGCGGCCAGAACAACGTCCAGGGCGCCTCCGACGCCGGGCTGATCCCGATGATGTACCCGGACTATCGCCCGGTCGAGGATCCGGAGGTGCGCGCCTTCTACGAGGATTTCTGGCAGACCAGCCTCGATCCCAAGCGCGGGCTGACGGTGGTGGAGATCATGGACGCCATCCACGCCGGCAAGGTCCGCGGCATGTACGTCATGGGCGAGAACCCCGCGATGTCCGACCCCGACGTGGAGCACGCCCGCGAGGCGCTCGGCATGCTGGACCATCTGGTGGTGCAGGACCTCTTCCTCACCGAGACGGCCAAGTACGCCGACGTGGTGCTGCCGGCCTCCGCCTGGCCGGAGAAGACCGGCACGGTGACCAACACCAACCGCCAGGTGCAGCTCGGCCGGCAGGCGCTGCCGCCGCCGGGCGCGGCGCGGCAGGATCTGTGGATCATCAACGCCCTGGCGCGCGGCCTCGGCCTCGACTGGAGCTACGGGCACCCGCGCGAGGTGTTCGCCGAGATGAAGCGGGCGATGCGGTCGCTCGACAACATCACCTGGGAACGGCTGGAGCGCGAGCGCTCCGTCACCTATCCCAGCCTGTCGCCCGAGGATCCGGGGCAGGCGATCGTGTTCGGCGACGGGTTCCCCACGGCGACCGGCCGTGCCCGCTTCGTGCCCGCCGACGTGATCCCGCCGGCGGAGGAGCCGGACCAGGAGTTCCCTATGGTCCTGACGACCGGCCGTCAGCTCGAGCACTGGCACACCGGGTCGATGACCCGCCGCACCCAGGTGCTCGACGATATCGAGCCGGAGGCGGTGGCCTACATGAGCCCGGCCGACCTGCGCCGCATGGGAGCCAAGGGGGGCGACCGGGTGAAGGTCACCACCCGGCGCGGCGCCATCGAGTTGAAGGCGCGCTCGGACCATGCCGTGCCCTCGGGGCTGGTGTTCGTGCCCTTCTGCTACGCGGAAGCCGCGGCCAATGTGCTCACCAACCCCAAACTCGACCCGTTCGGCAAGATACCGGAGTTCAAGTTCGCAGCGGCCCGGATCGAGCCCGTCGCGTGATGCTTCGCGGCCTCCTCCTTCCCGCACGCCCGTGTGGGAAGGAGGGGGAACGGCGGCTCGAAGGAGCCATGGCAACCGGGAGGGATAAGACCATGAATACGCAAACGTGCATGCAGGACGGCGGAGCGGGGACACCCGACCCGGCGGCGAAGGGGCAACTGGTCCAGTCCTTGTCCCGCGCGTTGAACATCCTGACGATTCTGGGCGGTTCCGGCACACCCATGTGCCTCACGGCCGTCGCCGAGGCGGCGGGCCTGTCGCCATCGACCGCGCATCGCCTGCTCACCACCCTGGAACAGGAGCGCTATGTCCGTTTCGAACGTGGCAAGCGCGGCTGGTCGATCGGGCTGCAGGCGTACATGACCGGCATCAACTTTCTCAAGACCCGCAGCCTCGTCGATGCCGCCCGGCCGCGCATGCGCCGGCTGATGGAGGACATCAGCGAAGTCGTGAGCCTTGCGGTTGAGGAGAACGGAGAGGCGGTCTACCTGCACCGGGTCACCGGGCCGCGCATGGCCCAGGCGGCCGTTCCGGTGACGGAGCGCACGCTCCTCCATTGCTCGGCGGTGGGGAAGGCGTTGCTCGCCGGCATGGCCGAGACCCGGGTTCAGGCCATCCTGACGGAACGCGGCATGCGGCAGTTCACGCGCACGACCGTATCCTCCCTGCCGGCGCTGCGGCAGGAGCTGACGGTGATCCGTAGCCGGGGCTATGCCGTCGATCAGGAGGAACGGGTCTCCGGCCTGTGTTGCGTGGCGGCTCCCATATACGACGAGACGACGTCCGTCATTGGTGCCGTGTCGTTGTCCGGCACCAGCCGTCGAATTGAGGATACCCGCGTCCGCGATCTCGGTGAGATGGTAAAGCGCACCGCTGCCGCAATCACGACGGAGATCGGTGGCCGATTACCGGTGTGATCGGCGGGGCAAACGCCTTGTCTATTTCCCTTTTCAGATATGGATCCATTCTTGGCAGAAGCTCAGGCCGTACTATTCCTATGGCGCGGCCTATTTTTATGTATAGGAAATGGTTTCCGCATGGTGGAAAAGCGGCATTTCGCATTTGCCTTCATGAAAAAATCCCGCCATCATCGGCCTATGGAGGGTGTCTTGCCCTCCGTACCGGGTGGTTTCTTGACATTGCGTCTTGCGAGACCTTCTTTTCTGGCCGTGCTGCAAGCAGCACGGCCTTTTTTTGTTCCTGGTTGCAGTTCCCGGCGAGGGGTTTTCAAGGACAGGGCAGAGCAATGCCTATCTAAAGGTGGGTGACCAAAAAGTCCGTGTTGCAAACGGATTTTAAATCTGGCATACCAGATGCCGTATATATAACGCCAACGTTGCTGCTGTTTGCCCTTCGGTCTGAAACAGGCCGGCGCAATCGAAAACGGTACCGCCCCGTAAAGAGCGGTCTGGGCTCGCCGACGCGGAAGACCGTCTGTCTCCGGCCCCAAAAAAGGACGCACCCGGTACCAACCATTGTATTTCCCACGGGAGGGACATATGGCCCAATCGACCGACGCCAAAGCGGCAGACGCTCCGGCCGGGGTATCCGATAAGGCGCGCTGGCTCCAACTCGTCTTCGGCGTGATGTGCATGGTGGCTGCGGCCAACATCCAATACGCCTGGACGCTGTTCGTGCCGGAGATCCAGCAGACGCATGGCTGGACGCGCGCCTCGATCCAGACAGCCTTCACCATCTTCGTCGTCGTGCAAACGTGGCTGACGCCGATCGAAGGCTATTTCATCGACCGCTATGGCCCCCGTGTAATCGTTGCGATCGGCGGTCTGTTCACCGGCCTGTCCTGGATCGTGGACAGCTACGCCACGTCGCTCGGCATGCTGTACGTCGGCTCGGCCATCGGCGGCGTGGGCGTCGGGTGCGTGTACGCCACCTGCGTCAACAGCGCGCTGAAGTGGTTCCCGGACAAGCGCGGCCTGGCGGTCGGCCTGACCGCCGGCGGCTATGGTGCCGGTTCGGCGCTGACCATCCTGCCGATCGCCAACATGATCGCCTCCAGCGGCTATCAGACGACCTTCTTCTGGTTCGGCCTGATCCAGGGTGCGATGCTCATCGCCTTCTCCATGCTGCTGCGCGCGCCGGAGAAGGGTCAGGTGAAGGCCTCGACGAAGGTCGCCCAGACCCGCCGCGACTACACGCTTTCCGAGGCGCTGCAGACCCCCGTCTTCTGGGTCATGCTGGTCATGTTCATCTGCACGGTGACCGGCGGCCTCATGGCGGTGGCCCAACTCGGCGTCATCGCGCATGATCTCGGCGTCAAGGAGGTCCCGGTCAGCATCCTCGGGATCACCATGGCGGCGTTGCCCTTCGCGCTGATGCTCGACCGCGTCATGAACGGCATCTCGCGGCCTCTTTTCGGCTGGGTGTCCGACCACATCGGCCGCGAGGCGACGATGTTCGTCGCGTTCTCGCTGGAAGGCATCGGGATCATCATGCTCAGCCGCTTCGGCCACGACCCGATGATGTTCCTCATCCTCAGCGGCGTGGTGTTCCTGGCCGGGGGTGAAGTGTACAGCCTGTTCAGCGCGACTTCGGCGGACACCTTCGGCACCAAGCATGCAGGCAAGATCTATGGCGTCCTCTACTGCGCCAAGGGTGTTGCCGCGCTCCTCGTGCCGCTCGGCAACCTGCTGATGGAGGCGACCGGTATGCTGTACGTGACGGCGGCGATGGACCTGACCGCAGCTCTGTGCGCGATCCTGGTGCTCAAGCCGATGCTGAAGCGCCATCACGCCCGCAACGAAGCGGCCGCTTCCGCCGCCATCCGCGGCCCGGTCGCCACCCCGGTCGTGCAGTCCGCGGGAAGCTGATCGGCCCGACTGCTGAACCTTTTTCAGCAACAAAGCTTGACC
>JAEYOB010000808.1 GCA_023412175.1 Pseudomonadota bacterium
GGGCTCGGCGCTGGCGCTGTTCGCGGTGGTCGGCGTCGGGTTGGAGGAGGCGGGCGTCGGCACCCGGCCGCTGTACGGCGAGACACCGTGGCAGGCGCTGCTGGTGACGCTGCACTTCGTGCCATTCGTGCTGTTCGGCGTGGTGCTGGCGCTGCACGGCTCTCTGTTCATCGCCGTGCTGCGCTGGCTGTCGCCGCCGGGACGCGTCGTCCTGTGGACCGCAGCCGGCTTCGCGCTGACCATGACGACGGACATCGGCAACGCCGCCGGTGCGGCGCTGTTGATCGCGCTGACGCTCGGCTCGCCGAGGGCGCAACGCCTGCTGTCGGCACCGGCGCTGGAATGGCTGGGCCGGGTGTCCTACAGCCTGTACCTGACGCACCTCCTGGTGCTGCTGACGCTGCTGCACCTGCTGAACGGACAGGTGCCGCTGGGCCTGATCCTGGTCGCCACGGTGCCCGCGTCGCTGGGCTTCGCACACCTCTTCCACCGCCGCGTCGAGCGCCCGGCCATGGAACTGGGCCGGCGGCTGGCGGGGACGGCGGCGTAGGGCCACCGTCCCGGTGCACCCGGCCTATGGTTTGGCCGGCGTCTCGGCTGTCTGCGCCATGGCCTCGCCCACCGGCATCATGACATGGCCGTACGGCGTTCCTCCCCACATCACGTATGGAACGCGCGGGTTCTCGGCGGTGCGCGGAAGTCCC
This sequence comes from Pseudomonadota bacterium, assembly GCA_023412175.1. Classification (GTDB taxonomy): domain Bacteria; phylum Pseudomonadota; class Alphaproteobacteria; order Azospirillales; family Azospirillaceae; genus Azospirillum. The sequence continues at coordinate 705 of JAEYOB010000808.1, forward strand.
TGCATGGCGTCGACGCCGTTGAGGATCATCACGTGCGGGCCGGTGTCCACCCATGTGTGGCCGGGGGCCGGCGCCGTCGCATAGGGATCGTCGTTGCTGGCATCGGAGCCGCCGGCCAGCATGTAGCCCAGGCCGATCTGCCCTTTCGGCGGTTCTGTGTGTTCCATCCACGCCTTGGCCCATGCCATGCCGTTCTTGTCCAGACACATGGGGTCGTTGCCGGGCGTCATGGGGTTGTCGGGCATGCAGGTGAAGCTGCCCGCACCCTGGCGCAGCGTGCGCATTTCCCCCTTCTCGTTCATGGCCATGATCGTCGCCGTCTCCGCGACCGAGCGCGGCGCGGCGGACATGGCGTTGACGACCATCTCGGCGTCGGTTTTCGGCGCCATGTGACCGGGGCCGCGGTCCTGGGCAAGCGCGCCGGCGGACGCGAGCGCCAACGCGGCGGCGGAAAGAGACAGGGCCATCCTGCACGGGATCATGTGAAGCCCTCCCTGATGTGCGCAGCCGGTCCGGCTGCCTGGGAAGCATGCACCCTTAGCAATCGAATGATTTTAATTCTGGCGGACTACACCCCAAGAACCCGCCACATCCGCCACGGTCTCCCAACTGTGGGGGATTTAGGCCGCCACCAGTTCGAACCGATCGACGTCCACCAGCCCGCGGTCGGTGATCTTCAGATGCGGGATGACCGGCAGCGGCAGGAAGGCCAGTTGCAGGAACGGCTCGGCCAGCGGACAGCCCATGCCCTCGCGCACCGCGCGGCGCAGCGTGCGCAACTGCTGCTCCACCCTCTCGAACGGTTCCAGGCTCATCAGCCCTGCGAGCGGCAGCGCCAGTTCGGCCAGCACACGGCCGCCACGCACCGCCACGAAGCCGCCCTGAAGTTCGATCAGCCGGTTGACCGCCACCGCCATGTCGGCATCGTCGGCGCCGACGACGCAGACATTATGGCTGTCGTGCCCGACCGACGAGGCGATGGCACCCTCGCGGAACCCGAACCCGCGCACGAAGCCGCGCCCGATGTTGCGGTTGACGCCATGGCGCGACAGCACGCAGACCTTGAGAATGTCGCGCTCGGGATCGCCGACCGTCTGCCCGCGCCGCTGCGGCACGTCGAGCGAGAGCCGCTCGGTGATGATCTTGCCGGGCAGCAGGCCGATCACCGGCTGGGTGGCGTTGCCGGCCGGCACCGCGAAGTCTTCCGCCGTGACGGAGGTGAGCTTCACGGAGTTGAGGCCCACCGGCTCGACCGGCACGCGATGCGCGAAGCTTTCCGCCGTCACCACGCGGCCGTCCTTGATGACGCGGTTGACCGCGCAGTCCTCCAGATCGTCGAGCAGCACGAGGTCGGCCTTCTGTCCCGGCGCCACCAGCCCGCGGTCGAACAGCCCGAAGCCGCGCGCCGCCGACCACGTCGCCGCCCGGTAGACATGCGCCACCGGTGCGCCCAGCTTGATGGCCGCGCGGATCAGATGGTCCATGTGCCCCTCCTCGGCGATGTCGAGGGGGTTGCGGTCGTCGGTGCAGAAGCCGAGGAAGGGCGAGGTCTCCGGCGCGATCACCTCGGCCAGCGCGTGCACGTCCTTCGACACCGAGCCGTCACGGATCAGCACCTGCATGCCCTTGCGCAGCTTCTCCATCGCCTCGGCGGCACTGGTGGTCTCGTGGCAGTTGCGGATGCCGCAGGAGAGATAGGCGTTCAGTTCGCGCCCGTGCACCAGCGGCGCGTGCCCGTCGATGTGCCGGCCGTCGAAAGCGGCCAGCTTGTCCAGCACGCCGGGCAGCTTAGCAAAGACGCCGGGGAAGTTCATGAACTCGGCCAGTCCGATGACCCGCGGGTCGTCGCGGTAGCGCACGAGGTCGTCCGCCTCCAGCCGGGCGCCCGAGGTCTCCAGGTCGGTCGCCGGCACGCAGGAGGAGAGCTGGACCCGCAGGTCAAGCGCCATCCGCCCGGCGCTGTCGAGGAAGTAGCGCAGGCCCCGCTCGCCCAGTACGTTGCAGATCTCGTGCGGGTCGCACACCGCCGTGGTGGTGCCGCGCGGCAGAACGCAGCGGTCGAACTCGAACGGCGTGACGCAGGTGGATTCGCAGTGCACGTGCGTGTCGATGAAGCCCGGCACCACGGTGAGCCCGCGCCCGTCGATCTCCTCGACACCGTCATAGCGTTCGTAGGTGCCGACGATGCGGTCGCCGCACAGCGCGATGTCGCCCTCGGCCAGCTCGCCGGTCACCACGTTGAGGAAGCGCGTGTCCTTGATGACGAAGTCGGCCTTCGCGTTGCCCAGCGCCTGGTCGATGCGTTTCCTGAGGTCGTCCGGTCCAACCGCCATGCCTGCCTCCGCTGCTTTTGTCTAAGGTGGGGGTTGGAAGAAGGCGAAACAAATACGGGCAGCGGAGGTGCCCTACCTGTACGCCTTCGTGGTCGAGTTCTTCCCGGTCCACTCCTTGCCGTCGCAGGCGGATTTCTCGACGCGCTTGAGCAGCGCCAGCGTCGCGGCTTCGGCGCGGTAGTACCAGCGGGTGCCGCAGTCGCCCGACCCGCGCCCATGGTCGAAGACCTCCACCACTCCCTTGCTCACCGTCAGCGCGCCGACGGCAATCGCCGACGGGTCGCGGCGCGGGACGCCGGCCCCGTCCGGCACCTCGACGGCAAGGCGCGTCGCCTTCCCCGCCTTGCGGTCCAGCGTGAAGGGGATGGTCGAGCACTGGTAGTCCCCGCAACGCTCGGGCACCGCCACCAGCAACCGCCCGTCGGCCAGGGGGGTGATGGAAGTGAAGCCGGCGTACAGCTCGTAGGTCGACAGCACGTCGCCCTCGCCGGATTTCGACGCCGGCGGTTGCGGGTGCAGAGTGGTCAGCATGAAGGCGACGAAGGCGGCGTTCTCCTCCGCCTGCGGGGACGATTCGCGCAACGGGTCGATGGGCGCGGCGGCAGCCATGGCGGCGGCAAGCCCGCGTCCGCCGGCCTTGGCCAGCAGCTCGCGCAGCCGTGCCTCATGGGCGCGGATCAGCGGAGCGATGTTTGCCTTGGTGTACGCGGCGTCGCGGACGGCGAGCCAGCGCCGCTGGTCGGCGCGCAACGCCTCCGCCTCGGCGGGGTTGGCCTCCAGCGCGAAGCGCAGGGCGCGGATGACCAGCCGGTCGAGCGGGACGAGCGCGCTGTCGTCGCAGATCCCCTTTTCGACCGGCGAGGCGGGCTTGGCGCAATCGACGCTCTGGGCGTGCGCGACGGAGGGCAGGACGGACAAGGCGAGAACGGCGAGCAGGCGGCGCATGAGTGTTCCGGGATGCCGACGGAAGGGGCGACAGGACACCCGCCAACCGCCCCGCTGTCAACCGCCTCTATTTCCTGGGGCCGCCGTGCCGGGCGCAGTCGTACTCGTCGCTGCCGGGATCGGCGGCGCCGGTGGTGACGCTGAAGCGCGGATCGTCGCACTTGCCGTCGAAGGCATAGCGGTGACCGACGCCGGACTGGCCCCAGGCCGGGTTGGCGGCAGGGGCGCGGGCAGTGGCGCGGGCGGCGGCGCGCACCGCGGCGGGCGAGCCGTCGCTGCCCCCGAACGCGGCCGGCAGGCGGTCGAAGGCAAACACACCGATGCCGAGCAGCACAGCGAGCGGCGCGAGCAGGCGAAGCGAAACGGATCGCATCATGGCGTGGGGCATGGAACGCGGCGGGTGGTCGTCACCATGACGAACACGCGCGGCGAATGTCTTATTCCATATCACTCGGCGCCTGGCAAGCGGACCTGCACTGTGGTGCCCCGCCCCACCGCGCTGTCGATGGACAGCGTGCCGCCCAGCAGATCGACGAAGGAACGGCTCAGCGGAAGGCCCAGCCCGGTACCGCCGTGGCGCCGTGCCAGATGGCTGTCCACCTGGCCGAAGGGCTGCAACGCAACGGAGATGCCCTCCGGGCTCATGCCGATCCCGGTGTCGGAGATCTCGATCAGCCCCCATGTCCCCTGGACGCCGGTGCTGCCGGAGCCGTCGCGCCGCACCCGCAGTCCGACCCGTCCGCCGGCCGGCGTGAACTTCACCGCGTTGGACAGCAGGTTGAGCAGGATCTGCTTGAGGCGCACCGGGTCGGCCAGCACCGGCGGCGCATCGTCGGCGATCTCCACCGACAGTTCCACCCCGCCCTCGGCCGCGCGGCCGCGGATGAGCTGCACCGTGCTGCCGACGGCATCGCGCACGTCCACCGGCTCCGGGGTGACCTCGAACTTGCCGGCCTCGATCTTGGCGATGTCCAGGATGTCGTTGATGACAGCCAGCAGATGTTCGCCCGAGCTGACGATCAGGCCGGCGTACTCGCCGTAACGCGGCGTGCCCAGCGGCCCGACCAGTTCCCCCTGGATCATCGAGGCGAAGCCGATGACGGCGTTGAGCGGCGTGCGCAGCTCATGGCTCATGTTGGCGAGGAAGTCGGACTTGGCGCGATTGGCCAGTTCCGCCTGCTCCTTGGCGGCCAGCAGTTCCTCCTCGGCGCGGCGGCGCTCCTGCACCTCCTGGCTCAACTCGGCGGTGCGGGCGGCAACGCGCGCTTCCAGCTCGTCGTGCGCCACGCGCAGCGCCCGCTCCGTACGTTTGCGCCGGGTGATGTCCTGGCCGACGCAAACGATGGCCGCCTCGCCTTCGGCGTCCCGCAGGCGGTTCATGTTCCACAGGACGACGCGCTCGGTACCGGCGCGGTCGGTCCAGGCGTGCTCGAAGTTGCGGACCTCCATGCCTGCCATGGCGGCGACGAGCTGGAAGGCGAAGGGGCCACCCTGCTGCTCGGATATCAGGTCGCGCCACCACCGGCCGGCGGCGGTACCGGGATCCAGCGCAAAGGCGCGTTCCGCCTCGCGGTTGGCCTCGATCACGGCGCCCTCGGAATCCAGGACCAGGATGATGCTGCCGGCGGTCTGCACCAGTGAACGGAAACGCGCCTCGCTGGCGCGCAGGTCGGTCTCACGCCGCTTCAGCTCGGTGATGTCGCCGATGGAGCCGACCATGCGGTGCGCCTGCCCATCCGGCCGCCGCAGCGCCAGCCCGCGCGCCAGCACCCAGCGCCAGTTGCCGGCGTGATCGGCGACACGATACTCGTGCTCGAAATGGCTGGTGAGGCCCTTCAGGTGCGCGGACACCTGGCGCTCGTACGGCCCGCGGTCGTCCGGGTGAACGACCTTCAGCCACTCGTGCGTGGTGGTCCGCAGCTCGTCGGTGCCGAGCCCCAGAATCGACAGAAGGCGGGCCGACAGGTACAGATCCTTGGTGATCGGGTTCCAGTCCCACAGCCCCTCGTTGGGGCCGCGCATGGCGAGGCTCAGCAACTCGTCGCGATCACGCAGCACGTCGAGCGTCGCATTCAGCTGGTGCTGCTGGGCCTCCAGCTCCGCCACCCGGCGTTCGAGCCGGACGATGCGCTCCTCCGGCGTATCGTCATCGGCCTTTGAGGCATCAGCGGGTGCGGGTTTCGGCACGTCGGGGCATTCCTCGGCGGCGCATTCCTCGGCGGCGCATTCCTCGGCGGCGGCGATCCCGGCGGTTTGTACGCCGGCACGGCATGAGTATGACGCCCGCGCCGTTTGCAAAGCAAGCGCCAGCACGCCACTTGACCGGTCAAAGTTTAGAGACTAAACCTCAGCGATCTATCAAGCGGTCCGACCGGCGCCACGCTCGCGAACCGGGGGGTTGGAATGGCACGGGCAGACAGGGCGCGCCGGCTGCCGCCGGGCTTGGGATGGTTGCTCCTGCTGGTCGTTCTGGCCCTCGGCGCAGCCGGCCTGCTGGCCTCGGCAGCGGTCGTCGACATGCACGAAAAGCGGGCTGCCGTCGAAGCGGCCATGACGCCCGACCAGTTCGCGCACGCCGCCGCCGCGCTGACCGATGCGCGCCAGTTTTGGCGGTCGACGATGGTGGGGCTGCTGGCCGTGGCGGTGCTGCTGGCCTTCCTGCAGATCGTCCGAATGGCCCGCCACCCGGTGCCGGGCCCGGACGATTCTCTTTCCACCTCACCGGATGCCGCCGCTGGCGGGTTCGAAGGAACATCCGAAACCCGCCGATTCCACGATTGCGGATAGCATTAACGCGGGCGCTCTTACCCAGACGTACAGACCAAGCACTAAAATCCCGTATAGAGGGTTTTTCAGAAGAAACCTTTCCGTTACGATTGCAGGCCATACTTCCCGTCTCCGGTAACGGTCTTGAAAAGACCGCCGGAACCTATCGGGAGCTCTCCTATGGCAAGCCTCTTCAATCGGATGGGTCTCGCGCAGAAGCTGGTGGCCCTGAACGTCGCTGGCACGGTCATCAGTTGCGCGGCCATCGTCTTCATCGCCCTGTACTTCGTTTCCACCCAGCTCAAGCAGCAGGAGATCGAACGCCAGGACATGAACATGAAGGTTGCTCTCGAACTCCTGAACCCGAAAGGCGAGCCCTATACCCTTGTGGACGGCAAGCTGACGGTCGGCGGCCGCACGCTAGACGGCAACGTCCAGCTCGTGGACAATCTGAAGCGCATCCTGGGCATCACCTCGACCATCTTCCGCGGCGACTCCCGCATTGCCACCACGGTGTTCGCCGCCGACGGCTCGCGGGCGATGGGCACCAGGATGGCGCCTGCCATCCACGAGCAGGTGGTGCAGCAGGGCGTGCCGTTTCTGGGCGAATCGGACGTGCTCGGCACCAAGTATCTGGTCTCGTACGAACCGCTGAGGGATACGTCCGGCAGGGTGCTGGGGGCCATCGCCGTCGGCATGAAGTCGGCCGACTTCTACGCCATGGTGGGCGCCCTGGGCTGGCGCATTGCCGGCGTGGCGCTGGTCATCGGCGTCGCACTGTGCGCCCTGACCTTCCTGTACGTGAAGGGCCAGATGACCGCCGTGCACCGGCTGTCCGAGGTCATGGACGCCCTGAGCCGCAAGGACTACGGCGTCACCATCGACGACACCGGGCGCGGCGACGAGATCGGCGCGATGGCGCGCGCCGTCGCCGGCTTCAAGGATTCACTGCAGCAGGCCGAGGACGCCGGGCGCCGCCAGCGCGCAGCCGAGGCCGAGCAGGCCCGCCGCCGCACCGAGATCGACAGCGCGACCCAGGCCTTCGCCGGCAACATCGACGTCGTGGTGCGCGCCGTGTCCGACAGCGCCATGCGCATGCGCGGCAACGCCGAGCGCCTTTCGCGCTCCGCCGAGGAGACGCAGGCTGCGGTGGGAACCGTGTCATCCGCCTCGCAGCTTGCCTCGGCCAACGTCGAGACGGTCGCCGCTGCTGCCGATGAGCTGACGGCCTCCATCGGCGATATCAGCCGTCGCGTCGGCGAGGCCAGCTCGGTCGCCGACCGCGCCGTCGCCGAGGCGCAGACCACCAACGAGACGGTGCAGGGCCTGGCCGAAGCCGCCAACCGCATCGGCGAGGTGGTGGAGTTGATCAACTCCATCGCGTCGCAAACCAACCTGCTGGCCCTCAACGCCACCATCGAAGCCGCCCGCGCCGGCGAAGCCGGAAAGGGCTTCGCCGTGGTGGCGTCGGAGGTGAAGAACCTCGCCAACCAGACCGCCAAGGCGACCGAGGACATCCAGGCCCAGGTCGGCGCCATCCAGGGCGAGACGCAACGCGCGGTGGGCGCCATCTCCGGCATCGTCGAGACGATCCGTCGGATCAGCGAGATCACCGCCACGGTCGCCGCCGCGGTAGAGCGGCAGGGCGCGGCCACCGGCGATATCGCCCGCAACGTCCAGCAGGCTTCCGGCGGCACCCGCGCGGTGACCGGCGGCATCGACGGCGTTTCCCGCCAGGCGCAGGAGACCGGCGCCAACGCTGAGGAACTTCTGGCCGCCGCGCAGACGCTGCTCGGCGAAAGCCAGAGGCTGGGCTCGGAGGTGACCGGCTTCCTGAGCATCGTCCGGCGGGCGTAGGGGGCGCGGGATGCGCGCCTGCCGCCCGGCTTCTACGAAAGCAATGACTCCGTAGGATGGCCTTCGGCGTGACGGGGGTACGGCATCATTCCGTTGCCCTCCCCCGTTCCCGCAGGTTTCATCCGAATGAATGCCGCCTCCAGCACGCCTCCGCCGACTTTCGAAGGTCCGGATCCTCGTCCAGCACGTTATCCGCAGGGTTCCTTTCGCGCCGCCGCGGCCCGGAAGGGATTCTCCGGGCGAACACGAGGACGAGATGGCGACTCTGCAGAACCTCCGTCTGGCCGGTATGTCCTCTGCCGAACTGGCACGCCATCTGGCGCCGTCGCGGCCGTTGCGCAGCAACTGGCTGAAGCGGGCCTTCGACGTGGCGGGGGCGCTCGGGCTGTTTATGCTGTTCGGCATGCTGATGCTGCTGATCGCCCTGCTGATCCGGCTGGATGGCGGCCCGGCGGTGTTCGGGCACCGGCGCATCGGCGCCGGCGGACGCGCCTTCACCTGCTGGAAGTTCCGCTCCATGGTGGTCAATGCCCATCAGGTGTTCGAGGATCTGCTGCGCCACGACCCGCGGGCGCGCGCCGAATGGGCCGCGACCCACAAGCTGAAGAACGATCCGCGCGTCACCCGCGTCGGCCGCTTCCTGCGGCGCACCAGCCTGGACGAGCTGCCGCAGCTCTTCAACGTGCTGAAGGGGGAGATGAGCCTGGTCGGCCCGCGTCCCATCGTCGATGATGAGGTGGCGCGCTACCGCACCTGCTTCACCTTCTACAAGCAGTGCCGGCCGGGCCTGACCGGACTGTGGCAGGTGAGCGGCCGCAACGACGTGGACTACGGCCGGCGCGTCCAGCTCGACACCGCCTATGTCTTCGGTTGGAGCTTCTGGGGTGATATCGCCATCATGCTGAAGACCACCCGCGTGATGGTCACCGGCCGCGGCGCCTACTGACCGCACCCCTCTCCGATTCCCGCATTTTTTGTAGATACGCGCCGGGCAAACGGCGCGCCCGGTTCCCATCTACATTGCCGGACGCGGCGTCGTCCGGCCCAAATTTGTGATCGGCGATACGCCATGCTAC
>JAEYOB010000470.1 GCA_023412175.1 Pseudomonadota bacterium
CCTTCGCACTTCCCCAGGCCAGGGCCGCAGGCCCTGGACCCGTCCGGGTCAGACCAGCAGCGTCGCGGCGAGCCCGCACATGACAAAGCCGATCCCCACCTCCAGCATCCGCCATGCGCCGGGCCGCGCGAACACCGGCCGCAGCAGGCGCGCGCCGTAGCCCAGGGCGAAGAAGAACACGAAGGACGCGGTCATCGCCCCCAGCGCGAAGCCCCCCTTGCCCTCGGCAAACTGGGTGGACACCGAGCCGATCAGAACCACCGTATCCAGGTAGACGTGCGGATTGAGCCACGTCAGCGCCAGGCACGTCGCCAGCGTCGCGCCAAGGCTGGCGGGAACCGCGCCCGCCGGCACAAGCGCGCCCCCCGACCGGATCGCCGCCCGGAAGCTGCGCAGCCCATAGGCGAGCAGGAACGCCGCACCGGCATAGCGCGTCGCCTGCTCGAGCCATGGCAGCATGGCGCTGGCCTGGGCGAAGCCCATGACCCCCGCGAGGATCAGCACGGCATCCGAAACCGCGCAGGCCAGACAGATGCCCAGCACGTGTTCGCCGCGCAGCCCCTGCCGGAGCACGAAGGCGTTCTGCGCGCCGATGGCGACGATCAGGCTGAAGCCCAGGAAAAGGCCGGGAACGAAGGCGGACAGCATGGCGACCCTTCTCGTGTTCGGATGCGGATCCGCTAACACGGTGGGCCGGATTAGGATAATTAAAGATCCTTGCCTCGCATTAGGATGGCTAATCCATGCTCGACTACGCTCTCCTCGCCGCGCTGGCGGCGGTCATCCGCACCGGCAGCTTCGAGCGGGCGGCGCAGCAGCTTCACATCACCCCATCGGCGGTGTCCCAGCGCCTGAAGCTTCTGGAGGAACGGGTGGGCACCATTCTGGTGGTGCGCGGCCAGCCCTGCACCGGCACTCCGGCGGGCCAACGCCTGTGCCAGCATGCGGAACAGGTCGCGTTGCTGGAAAGCGAACTGCACCATGACCTTCCAGGTCTCCAGCAAACCGAACCGCCGGTGGCCGTGCGCATCGCCGTGAACGCCGACAGTCTGGCCACATGGTTCATCGCCGCCATGGCGGAGACGCGGGATTGCCTGTTCGACCTCGTTCTGGACGATCAGGACCACAGCGCCGACTGGCTGCGCCGGGGCGAGGTCCTGGCCGCCGTGACCGCCAGCGCCAAGCCCGTGCAGGGATGCGACAGCACACCGCTGGGCGCGCTGCGCTACATCGCGACCGCCAGCCCGGCTTTCGTCCGCCGGCACCTCCCCGAGGGCGTGAGCGCGGCCACGCTCGCCCGCGCGCCCTGCCTGACCTTCAACAGCAAGGACCGGTTGCAGGCGCAGTGGGTGCGGCAGGCGCTCGGAGCTGAAATGACGTCACCGACGCATTGGCTGCCCTCGTCCCAGGCGTTCGTGGATGGGGCGCTCGCGGGACTCGGCTGGGGCATGAATCCCGAGATTCTGGTCACCGGGCATCTGCGCGCCGGCCGGCTGGTGGCGCTGCTGCCGGACCAGCCGCTGGACGTGCCGCTGTTCTGGCAGCGGAGTCGGATCGCCAGCAGCACCCTGGCGGACATCACCGACGCCGTTCGCCGCACCGCGCGCGCGACGCTGCAACCGATGCGCCTTTAGGGTGGGGTCCGGAGTCCGCCACCCCCTGGCGAAGAGCATGAAAGTCTGCATCTCTCGCATCGGTCCGACAGAGCTCCCGCCCCTCCGCCACGCGCGCCGCCTCGCACACCACCACATGCATCGCACCGAACAGCGTCATCGCCGCCTCCTCCATCGCGGCACACCATGCGCGGTCCGGTAATCCGTTTGAAACGAATAGGTTTTATGATCCCATCACGGCCCGTGATGGCCCCTGACGGCATTGCCGCCGGACCTGCGCTCTGCTTCAATGCGACCATGGCCGCCAACCTCGACACCGACCTTCTCCGCGCCTTCGTCGCCGTCGCCGACGCGCGCAACTTCACCCGTGCCGCCGACGCGCTGTTCCGCACGCAGGCCGCCGTCAGCCAGCAGGTCAAGCGCCTGGAGGAGGTCGTCGGCAAGCGCGTGTTCGAGCGCGACACCAAAGGCGTGCGCCTGACCGGCGACGGCGAGGTGCTGCTGGCCTACGCACGGCGCATGCTGACGCTCAACGACGAGGCGATGGCATCGATGAAGCGCGGCGGGGCGCCGGCCTCGGTACGCATCGGCACGCCGGACGACTACGCCAACATGCTGCTGCCCGACGTCCTGGCGCGCTTCGCAGCGTCATGCCCGGACATCGCGGTGGAGATGATCTGCGACAGCAGCCCCGACCTCGTGGCCGAACTCGAAAAAGGCCGCTACGACCTCGCCCTGGTCACCCGGCACCCGGACGACCCGACCGGCGAGCGGGTGCGGCGCGAGCCGGTCCAGTGGGTCGCCCCGCCCACCGGCCATGTGGAGACCCTGGATCCGCTGCCGCTGGCGCTGTTCCCCAAGGGCTGCGTGGTGCGCGACCTTTCGGTGGCGGCGCTTGAGGACATGGGACGGGCGTGGCGGGTCGCCTTTACCTCCAAGAGCGTGGTCGCCGTGCACGGCGCGGTGCTCGGCGGCCTGGGCATCACCGCCATGGAGGCGTGCACGGTGCCGCCGGCCCTGCGCGTGCTGACGCCGGACGACGGCTTCCCGGCGCTGCCGGCGGTGGACATCGCGCTCCACCGCGCCCCGACCGCCACCTCGGCGCCGGTGCGGACCCTGGCCGACGCCATCCACGACCTGCTGCGCGAGCCCTGAGCCCCCCTCTGGACTTCGGCAGCGGCTTGCGATAGGATTTTAGTCCGTTAGAGGGTCGGCGGGATGCGCCGGATGAAACACACCGGGGAATCGCGTTTCATGGTGTTTCACAGTGTTTCATTCGGCGCCGGGATGGTCCGTCCGGGTTGCCGCCAACGGGCGAAGCGAGGCAGAATGCCCGCCAGATTTCAAGGGGCTTCGGGCATGGCGGCGGTGGGGCGTATCCTGTGGGCGTGCGTGGTGGCGACGCTGCTGGCGGCAACGGTTCCCCCCGCCTACGCCCAGAGCCCGGTCGCCATCGGCGCGCCGCTGGAGGGGCCGGTCGTCCTCAACCGCGACGTCGAGGTGCGCATCGGCCCCAGCCAGGACGCCCGCATCATCTCCACCATGAAGGGCGGCCGGGCGGTCAACGCGCTGGGCACGCCGCGCGGCACCACCTGGACGCAGATCGCCATCGGCGGCCAGCCCATCGGCTATGTGCCGGCGGATTCCCTCGATCCCGTCTATGTGCCGCGCCCCGTTCCGGTCGCCCCCGCGCCGGCCGCCTAAGCGGAGATGGACCCCAAGGCGACGGCCGCGCTGCCGCGGCGCGGCATCGGCGCCCTGGTGC
>JAEYOB010000849.1 GCA_023412175.1 Pseudomonadota bacterium
CCGGCATGGGGATCGCGATGGGTGGATCGGCAGGGCGCGGCGTGCGGCGTGTTCTCGCTCAGGTGTCCTGTCTGCTCGCGGTCGCCCTCACCGCGGCCTGCACGACGACCGGCACGGCCGGCGAACGGGCAATGGGGGGCGCCTCCACCCTGTCCTCGCCGCTCAGCCCCGACGTGATCGCCGCCGATTTCCGCACCCTGCCCGGCTGGGCCGAGGACGACCACGCCGCCGCGCTCGCCGCTTTCCACCGCAGTTGCGGCTGGATCAACGCGCAGTCGCCGGACCGCCGCCTGGGCAAGGCCGGCACCGTGCGCGACTGGAAGCCGGTCTGCGAAACCGCCCGCTCCCTGCCCGACGGCAACCGCGAGGCCGCCCGCCTCTTCTTCGAAACCCACTTCACGCCGGTGTCGCTGGGCGGCGGCACTGAGGGCCTGTTCACCGGCTATTACGAGGCGGAGCTGCACGGCTCGTGGAAGCGCACCGACCGTTTCAACGTCCCGCTCTACCGCACGCCGCCGCGCACCAAGAAGCAGCGTGCCCTGCCGACGCGCGAGCGCATCGGCAACGGCGCCCTGAAGGGCAAGGGGCTGGAGTTGATGTGGGTGGACGCCCCCATCGACGCCTTCTTCCTTGAGATCCAGGGCTCCGGCCGCGTGCGGATGACCGACGGCAGCGTGGTCGGCGTGCACTACGCCGGGCAGAACGGCCGCGCCTACTACCCGATCGGCCGCCACCTGATCGACCAGGGCATCGCCACGCCGGAGGAGGTCACCCTGCAACTCATCCGCTCCTGGCTGAAGGCCAACCCGTCGCAGGCGAAGCGGGTGATGAACCTGAACCAGAGCTACGTCTTCTTCCGCCAGCGCCCCGACGACGTCGGCGCCCGCGGCGCCCTCAACACGCGGCTGGTGCCCGGTCGCAGTTTGGCGGTGGACCCCAGCCACGTACCGCTCGGCGTGCCGCTGTGGCTGGAGGCTACGGACGTCCCGGTGCCCGGCGGCGCCATCAAGCGCCTCGTGGTGGCGCAGGACACTGGCGGCGCCATCAAGGGCGAGGTGCGCGGCGACCTGTTCTGGGGTCCGGGTCCCGAGGCCGCCGACGCCGCCGGCCTGATGAAGGCGCGCGGCCGCTACACCATGCTGGTGCCGCGCCGGTCGATCGTCACGGCGCAGCGGTAAGCGGCATCGTGCTTGTCCGCCTGACCAAGCTGCCGGATCCGTCGGCCGCCTTGCGGGCGCTGGAGGAGATCTTCTTCCTCTCGGCCGGGCGCACGGAGTTCGCCTCGCCGGAGGCGCGCGCGGCGTTCTTCCGCACCTGGACCGGCTGGTACATCGCCAACGCGCCGTGGGACATGTGGTTCTGGCGCGACGCGGACGGCTCGTTCGGCGGCTATCTGACGGGCTGCCTGGACAGCGGCGACGCCGAAGGGCTGTTCGGCACCATCCCCGGATACGACACCTTCGACGACCTGTTCCCGCGCTTCCCGGCGCACCTGCACGTCAACGTCCACCCGAACCGCCGCGGCCACGGCATCGGCCAGCGGCTGGTGGAGCGCTTCGTCGAGGACTGCGCCGCCGAGGGCATCCCCGGCGTCCACGTCGTCACCGCCGACGGCATGCGCAACATCGGCTTCTACAACCGCCTGGGCTTCACCGAGGCGGTGCTGCGCAAGCCGCGCCTGTTCCTGGGACGGGCGCTGTAGCGGATCAAGCGGTCGCCCGCTCCCCTTCCATCCGCGCCTGACCGGCCGGGCACAGCTCCAACAGCACGCAGCGCTGGCAGGCCGGGTTCTCGTGATAGCAGCAGCGCTGCCCGTGCAGCATCATGACTTCGTGGTTGTCGTAGACCTGCTGCGCTGTCCAGCCGGCCGGCAACTGCGCCGCCAGCACACGGTGCGACGGCCCCACCGGCAGGTTCGCCGGAATCAACCCGGTGCGCGCCGCCACGCGGTGATGATGGCTGTCCACCGGCAGCGCCGCCCGGCGCAGGCTGCTGAAGCACAGCACCGCGGCGCTCGTCTTCGGCCCGACGCCCGGCAGCCGCTCCAGCCACGCGCGCGCGTCCTCGACCGGCATGTCCTCCAGGAAACCCAGCGACAGCGTGCCGTGCAGCCCCGTGATGCGGCGCAGGATCTCCTGGATGCGCGGCGCCTTCTGCTCCGGCCACGTGACGCCGGCGATGGCCGCCTCCACCTCCGCGGCCTGCGCGTCGCGCACCCCCGCCCAGTCCGGCCAGCCCGCCCGCAGCGCCTTGAACGCCCTGGATGACGCGGCGTTGCGCGTGCGGTGCGACAGCAGCGACGAGACCAGTTCGCTCAACGGGTCGAGAGTGTGGAAATACGGCACCGGGCAGCCGTACACGAGGCACAACCGCCGATGGATCTCCAGCGCCTTGTCGCTCATGGCGTCGGGGAACAGCATGTCCCCCCTAACAGGAGACGCCCCAATCCCTCTCCCCCTCCGGGGAGAGGGTGGCCGCCGCAGGCGGCCGGGTGAGGGTA
>JAEYOB010000007.1 GCA_023412175.1 Pseudomonadota bacterium
GCGGCCAGGACGAAGCCCAGCAGGTAGCCGGCGGTCGGGCCGGCCATGTAGGCCGGGCCGGCGGCCGGGCCGGCGAACACCGGCAGGCCGGCGAGGCCCTCGGCAAGGTAGAGCAGCACGGTGGCCGCCGCGAGGCGGCTGCCATACGCCATGCCGAGCAGCAGCACGACCATGGTCTGCATGGTCATCGGCACCGGATAGAACGGCACCTGCACCTTGGCCGAAATGGTCATGAGCGCGCTGCCGAGAATGGCCGCCGCGACCGCCTTGGCGACGCCGCCGCGCGGCAGCACGGTGTCGAGCAGCGATGCCGGGCGGGCAATGAGCGAAGTATCGTAAGCCATGTCTGAATGCCCTTCAGTTCAAGCGACGGTCGGTCAGGCGAATTCGATGATCTTCTGGTCCACGGCCAGGCTGCTGCCGGGCGCGGCGTGCAGCTTGGACACCGTGCCGTCCTGGGCGGCGCGCAGGATGTTCTCCATCTTCATCGCCTCGACGACGGCCAGGACCTCGCCGGCCTTGACCTCCTGCCCCTCGGCCACCGCCAGCGAGACCAGCAGGCCCGGCATCGGGGAGAGCAGGAACTTGGACATGTCCGGCGGCAGCTTCTCGGGCATCAGCGCGTCGAGCTTCGCGGCCTGCGGCGTCAGCACCTTGACGTTCGCCTGGCTGCCGGAGTGGAACAGCCGGTAGCCGACGCCGACGCGGTCCACCTGCACGCAGACGTGCGCGCCGTTCACCGTGCCGCGGAACAGCGGCTGGCCGATCCGCCAGTCGCTGCGCACCGCGTGGTGCGCGCCCGCGATGTCCACGCCGTAGGAGACGGGCGTTTCGCCGGCCTCCGGTTCGACGTGCACGGGGTGCTGCGTGCCGTCCAGCACCACCACCCAGTCGTTACGCACCTGCGCCTTGCCGCCCGGCATCTTGCCGCTGATCAGGATGTCGCGGTCGTTGATGCACCGGTGGATCACCGCGGCGACCGAGACCAGCACCGCCGGATCGTCGGGCGGCAGGTCGGCGGCGTGGAAGCCGTTCGGGTATTCCTCGGCGATGAAGTTGGTGGTCAGCCGGCCTTCCACGAAGCGCCGGTTCGCCATCAGCGAGGCCAGGAACGGGATGTTGTGGCTGACGCCGCGGATGTAATACTCGTCCAGCGCCTCGCGCATGCGGACGATGGCGTCGTCGCGCGTCGGCCCCCAGGTGCACAGCTTGGCGATCATGGGGTCGTAGAACATCGAGATCTCGCCGCCCTCGTACACGCCGGTGTCGACGCGCACGTTCGGATCCTCGGCCGGCGGCTGGTAGTGCGTGAGGCGGCCGGTGGACGGCAGGAAATTGCGGAACGGGTCCTCGGCGTAGACGCGGGCCTCAAGCGCCCAGCCGTTGAGCTTCACGTCGTCCTGGCTGATCGCCAGCTTCTCGCCCGCCGCGACGCGGATCATCTGCTCGACGAGGTCGAGGCCGGTGATCAGCTCGGTCACGGGGTGCTCCACCTGGAGGCGGGTGTTCATCTCCAGGAAGTAGAAGTTGCGCTCGGCGTCGACGATGAACTCCACCGTGCCGGCCGACTTGTAGTCCACCGCCTTGGCCAGCGCCACGGCCTGCTCGCCCATGGCCTTGCGGGTCGCGGCGTCGAGGAACGGGCTCGGCGCCTCCTCGATGACCTTCTGGTGGCGGCGCTGGATCGAGCACTCGCGCTCGCCCAGGTACAGCGCGGTGCCGTGGCCGTCGGCCAGAACCTGGATCTCGATGTGGCGCGGCTGCTGGATGTACTTCTCGACGAAGACGCGATCGTCGGCGAAGGAGGAGCGCGCCTCGTTCTTCGCCGAATGGTAGCCCTCGCGGGCCTCCTCGTCGTTCCAGGCCACGCGCATGCCCTTGCCGCCGCCGCCGGCCGAGGCCTTGATCATCACCGGGTAGCCGATGTCGCGGGCGATCTGCACCGCGTCGTTGTCGGTCTCGATGACGCCCAGGTAGCCGGGCACGGTGGAGACGCCGGCCGCCTTCGCCAGCTTCTTGGACTCGATCTTGTCGCCCATCGCCTGGATGGCGTGCGCGTCCGGGCCGATGAAGGCTATGCCGGCCTTGGCCAGCGCCTCCTGGAACTCGCGCTTCTCCGACAGGAAGCCGTAGCCGGGGTGAACGGCCTGGGCGCCGGTCTTCTTGCAGGCATCGACGATGCGGTCGATCAGCAGGTAGCTCTGAGCCGACGGCGGCGGGCCGATGTGCACGGCCTCGTCGGCCATCTCGACGTGCAGCGCGTTCTTGTCCGCATCCGAATAGACCGCGACCGTCCTGATGCCCAGGCGGCGGCAGGTCTTGATGACGCGGCAGGCGATCTCGCCACGGTTGGCGATGAGAATCTTGGAGAACATGGGACGCCTACCTCACGTCAGAGCGGGATGTTGTCGTGCTTGCGCCACGGGTTCTCGAGCTGCTTGTTGCGCAGCATCGCGAGCGCGTGGCACAGGCGGCGGCGCGTGCCGTGCGGGCGGATGACGTCGTCGATGTAGCCGCGCGACGCCGCCACGAACGGGTTGGCGAACTTCTGCCGGTACTCCTCGGTGCGCGCCTCGATCTTGGCCGGGTCGCCGATGTCGGAGCGGAAGATGATCTCCACCGCGCCCTTCGGGCCCATCACTGCGATTTCCGCCGATGGCCAGGCGTAGTTGACGTCGCCGCGCAGGTGCTTGGACGACATCACGTCGTACGCGCCGCCGTACGCCTTGCGGGTGATGACGGTGACCTTGGGAACCGTACACTCGGCGTAGGCAAACAGCAGCTTGGCGCCGTGCTTGATGATGCCGCCGTACTCCTGCGCGGTGCCGGGCATGAAGCCGGGCACGTCCACGAAGGTGACGATCGGGATGTTGAAGGCGTCGCAGAAGCGCACGAAGCGCGCGGCCTTCTTGGAGCTGTCGATGTCCAGGCAGCCGGCCAGCACCATCGGCTGGTTGGCGACGAAGCCCACGGTCGAGCCGTTCATGCGGCCGAAGCCGATGATAATGTTCTTCGCGAAGTCGGGCTGCAGTTCGAAGAAGTCGCCCTCGTCCACGACCTTCAGGATCAGCTCCTTCATGTCGTAGGGCTTGTTGGGGTTCTCCGGCACCAGCGTGTCGAGCGAGAAGTCCTCGCGCTCCAGCGGGTCGGAACAGGGACGCTCCGGCGCCTTCTCGCGGTTGTTAGCCGGCAGGAAGTCGATGAAGCGGCGCAGTTGCAGGAGCGCCTCGACGTCGTTCTCGAACGCCATGTCCGACACGCCGGATTTGCTCGAATGGGTGACGGCGCCGCCCAGCTCCTCGGCGGTGACCACCTCGTGGGTGACGGTCTTCACCACGTCCGGGCCGGTCACGAACATGTAGGACGAATCCTTCACCATGAAGATGAAGTCCGTCATGGCCGGCGAGTACACCGCGCCGCCCGCGCACGGCCCCATGATCATGGAGATCTGCGGGACGACGCCGGAGGCCATCACGTTGCGCTGGAACACCTCGGCGTAGCCGCCGAGCGACGCCACGCCCTCCTGGATGCGCGCGCCGCCGGAATCGTTCAGGCCGATCACCGGAGCCCCGGCCTTCATGGCCATGTCCATGATCTTGCAGATCTTCTCGGCGTGCGCCTCGGACAGCGAGCCGCCGAACACGGTGAAGTCCTGGCTGAAGAGGAAGATCAGGCGGCCGTTGACGGTGCCATGGCCGATGACGACGCCGTCGCCGGGAACCTTCTGGTCCGCCATGCCGAAATCGATGCAGCGGTGTTCGACGAACATGTCGAACTCCTCGAACGAGCCTTCATCGACCAGCAGCTCGATGCGCTCGCGGGCGGTGAGCTTGCCCTTGGCGTGCTGCGCGGCGATGCGCTTCTCGCCACCGCCCTGGCGCGCTCCGGCGCGCATGGCTTCCAACCTGGCCAGGATTTCCTGCATTCGGCGCTTCCCACTTGAACAGTCGTCGGACACCGCGGTGCCCTCCATCAGGTGCCGGGATTATTCACAAGATTTGCAACCCCGCAATCCGCCGCAAACCCAGGCGTGGTCAAAATAGTGCGAACTTGCAAAAATCTTCGCCGACGCTGAGAATGGTTTGCGAAGCTTGCGAAGCCCTTATCCAGCCGATCATCACATGCAGAAGAAACTCTATCTCGGATACAAGCTGCGCCGGCTGCGCGAGCAGCGCGGCATGACCCAAGCGGCGCTGGCGAAGGCACTGGACCTGTCGCCCAGCTACCTGAACCAGCTTGAAAACAACCAGCGCCCGCTGACCCTGGCGGTGCTGCTGAAGGTCAGCGGCGTCTTCGAGGTGGAGCTGACCAACTTCATCGAGGACGAGGAAGCCCGCCTGGTCGCCGACCTGCGCGAAGCGCTGGCCGACCCCCTGTTCGGCGGCGAGCCTCTGAGCGCCGCCGAACTTCGCGGCGCGGTCGGCGCCTCGCCGGAGCTGGCACGGCGTGCGCTCGGCCTGCATCAGGCGTTCCAGAAACTGACCGAACGGGTGCAGGGGCTGGCCGACACCCTCCAGACCCCTCTCCAGAGCGAAGACGGCAGCGATCTGACGCGCGCGCAGTTCCCATACGAGGAGGTGCGCGACTATTTCCATTACTGCAACAACTATGTCGGCCCGCTCGACGAGGCCGCCGAGAAGCTGTGGGAAACGGAAGGCATCCACACCGGCGCCCTGCTCAATGAGCTGGCGGCCTATCTCAAGCGCCGGCACGACGTGCGGGTGAAGATCGTCGCCGACGAGGGCGCCGAGACCGCCATGCGCTCCTACGACGGGGCGACCGGCACGCTACGCCTGTCGGCGCTGCTGAACGGACCGAGCCGCGCCTTCCACATGGCGCACCAGATCGCGCTGCTGGGCTTCCGCGACATCATCGAGGACATCGTTTCCCAGGCGGGTTTCTCCAGCGACGACGCCCGGTCGATCTGCCGGGTGGGTTTGGCGAACTACTTCGCCGGCGCGCTGGTCATGCCCTACCGCGCCTTCCTACATCAGGCACGCGCGCTCCGGCACGACGTGGAACAGTTGCAGAGCCGGTTCGGGGCGAGCTTCGAGCAGGTCTGCCACCGGCTGTCCACCCTGCAGCGGCCGGGAGCGCGCGGAGTGCCGTTCTACTTCGTGCGGGTGGACATAGCCGGCAACATCACCAAGCGCCACTCGGCGACCCGCTTCCACTTCGCCCGCTTCGGCGGCGCCTGCCCGCTGTGGAACGTGCACGAGGCGTTCGCCCAGCCCGGCAAGATCCTGGTGCAGTTCGCCGAGATGCCGGACCGCACCACCTACATCGGCATCGCCCGCACGGTGACCAAGCGCGGCGGCGCCTACCTGCGGCCGTCCCGGCAGTTCGCCGTGGGCCTCGGCTGCGAGGCGAGCTACGCCAAGGAACTGGTCTATGCCGCCGGCATCGACATCACCGACACCAAGGCAGCGGTGCCCATCGGCGTCAACTGCCGCATCTGCGAGCGCACCGACTGCCAGCAGCGCGCCTTCCCACCCATCGGCCGCGGCCTCTCGGTGGACGAGCACCACCGCAGCTTCGTGCCCTACCTCTTCACCCGCAAGGGCACGCCGGAAGGCGTGGGGTGAGTCCGGAACGCCGGGAAGCCCCCGGAAACATCACGTCCCGCGCCGGCGTGACGAACGGCAATGCCAACGGTGGCTCACCCCTCCCCAACCCATCCATCCTCCAATCTTCCGCTTCGCTGAATATAACTTTCCTCCTACCCAACTTGGCGAAGACGATAATGGTAGCTTGTCGAAATCATTCAAGCGACCTATAATACTTTTCGATCGCGGATCGTGTCGGGACGAGCATTACCCTCAAGTAATGGCCCGCATATACGCTCCGGCAAATGCAGCAGCCGTTCAGGGTAATTTCAATTATGGGTCGCCTGTGCTTTGTTGCACGGCCAACCGGCGGCGAGACGGAGCGTTATGGTGGTCGGGCCGATGCAGGAAAACGACGAGAAACGTCAAACGACCACTGTGCAGACTGTGCGGGCAGACGCTTCCGGAACCATTGAAACCGACCGGAATTCCTCCGCCGGCCTTGGCACCGAGCGCCCCTGCTGCATCGTCGGCATCGGCGCATCCGCCGGCGGGCTGGAGGCGTTGCAGCGCTTCTTCGACTGCGTGCCGAGCGACAGTGACCTCGCCTACGTGGTGGTCCAGCACCTCTCGCCGGTGCACAAGAGCCTGATGGTCGATCTGCTGGCCAAGCACACGCGGATGGACGTCGTGCAGGCTGCCGACGGCATGCCGGTCGAGCGCAACACCGTCTACCTGCTGCCCCCCGGCAAACACCTCTCCATCGAGGAACGGCGCCTCCGGCTGACCACCAAGGATGCGGTCGGCGGCATCAGCTTGCCCATCGACATCTTCTTCACCGCGCTGGCGCAGGACCTCGGGCCGCTGGCGCTGGGCGTGGTGCTGTCGGGCACCGGCTCGGACGGGACGCGGGGGCTGCTAGCGATCAAGGCGGCCGGCGGCTTCGCGGCCGTACAGGATCCCGATTCGGCACAGTTCGACGGCATGCCGCGCAGCGCGCTCGCCACCGGCCAGCTCGACGCTGTGGCGCCGCCGGAGGAGCTGCCCGCCCGCCTGCTCGATCACGCGAAGAAGACCATCGCGCGCGCGCCCAAGCTTCCGGCCGCGCGGCCGCGCGACGGCGAGCGCGACCCGCTGGCGCAGATCGTCGCGTGCATCCGCACGGTCACCGGAGTGGATTTCTCGCACTACAAGCTGGCGACGCTGCTGCGCCGGATCGAACGGCGCATGCACGCGGCCGGCCTCGACTCGCTGGACGACTACGCAGCCCTGCTCCGCCGGAACAACGCGGAAGCCGTCAGCCTCTACAAGGAAATGCTGATCGGCGTCACCCGCTTCTTCCGCGACGACACGGCGTTCGCCGCGCTGGAGAACAAGGTGGTGCCGGCGCTGCTGGCTAAGCGCGCCGCCAACGACCAGCTGCGCATCTGGATCTGTGGCTGCGCGACCGGCGAGGAGGCGTACTCCATCGCCATGCTGTTCATCGAGGCCCTGGAGCGGATGGGCCGGCATATCGACGTCAAGATCTTCGCCACCGACATCGACCAGGATTCCATCGAGTTCGCCAGCGCCGGCGAGTACCCCGGCTCCATCGCCGAGGACGTGTCGCCGGAGCGGCTGGCCCGGTTCTTCGTACCGCACGGCGACAAGTACTGCGTGTCGCGCGAACTGCGCCGCGTGGTGGTGTTCGCCGTGCACAACATCATGCGCGACCCGCCCTTCACCAAGATGGACCTGATCAGCTGCCGCAACCTGCTGATCTACATGGATGCGCCGTTGCAGCGGAAGGTGTTGAGCCTGTTCCAGTACGCGCTGCGCCAGGGGGGGTTCCTGTTCCTCGGCACGTCGGAGACGCTGGGCGACCTCCAGTCGGAGTTCCACACCACCGACAGCCGGAACAAGATCTTCCAGTCGCTGCGCGCCGGCTCCTACCGCCTGTCGCGGCTGATGGTGCCCAGCACACAGCGGACAGCCCCCCACCAGGACGACCTGCCGCCGCCGGTCGCGGAGGAGACGGCCGCCATCGACGAGGCGATCGCATCGCTGCTGCGCGCCTATGTGCCGCCGTGCATCCTGGTCAACGAACAGATGAACATCCTGCACGTCTTCGGCGATCCCGGACCGCTGCTGCGCGTGCCGCCCGGCGAAGCGACGCTCAACGTTCTGAAGCTGCTGCCCGCGTCGGTCGGCATGGTGGCGGGAACGGCGCTCGCCCGCGCCTTCCGCCAGTCGGAGGAATTCTCCCTGGGCAACATCCCGGTGAAGGACCGGCCGGGGATCGATGCCGTCGGGCTGCGGGTGAAGCCGTTCTCGTCGCGCAAGACGGCGAGGCGCTACGCGCTAGTGCTGCTGGAGCCGGCGCGTCCGGCCCTGCCCGCCCCCGACACCGAATTCGACCTGACCGCCGACACCGCCGAACGCATCCGCGGGCTGGAACAGGAACTGCTGTCGCGCGGCGAGAACCTCCAGGCCACCATCGAGGAACTGGAGACCTCCAACGAGGAACTTCAGGCGACCAACGAGGAACTGCTGGCCTCCAACGAAGAGTTGCAAAGCACCAACGAGGAATTGCAATCCGTCAACGAGGAGCTGTATTCGGTGAACGCCGAGTACCAAGCCAAGGTGGAGGAGCTGACCGAGGTCACCAACGACCTCGACAACCTGTTGCGTTCCACCGAGATCGGCGTGGTGTTCCTCGATGCCGACATGGTGATCCGCCGCTTCACCCCGGCCGCGGCGTCGTTCATCAACATCATCCCGCGCGACGTCGGCCGCTCCATCGCCCACCTGTCCACCAACATCAACTATCCCGACTTCCTGTCGGACCTGCGCGCCGTCTGCGAGCGCCAGTCGTCGCTGGAGCGGCACGTGCTGGTGAGCGACGGGCGCTGGATCCAGACGCGCATCCTGCCCTACCTGACCGAAAAGAACCTGATGGCCGGGGTGGTCGTCACCTTCGTCGACGTCACCGCCGCCAAGGACGCCGCGGAGCGCCTGCAAACCGTCCTCGACAGCCTGCCCGAGCACGTTGCGGTGATCGACCCGACCGGCCACATCACCCTGGTCAACGAGGCATGGCGGCGCTTCGCCACGGAGAACGGGAACCCCGACATCAGGCACGTCGGCCCCGGCGCCGACTATCTCGCCGCCTGCGCCCGCCCCTCCGCCATCGCCGACTGCAGTGCCGCCGACGCCGTGCGCGAGGGGCTGCGGCGCGTTCTGAACGGGGAGGTGGAGCAGTTCAGCGTCGAGTACCCCTGCCACGCCCCGGATGAGGAGCGCTGGTTCCTCATGTACGCCGTACGCATGCATGACAGCACCGGCGGCGCCGTGGTCAGCCACATCGACATCACCAACCGAAAGCGGCTGGAAACGGATCTGGCCATCGCCGCATCCCCGTCCCAGGCGACGGAGACCGCACAGTGACCAAGGGCGGCGAGGAGTGGCTGCGGCGGCGCGCCGAACAGATCCTGCGAACCGTCGGCCCCGACTCCGTCGAGGCGGCGCCGACCGACGTCCAGGAGATCGTGCACGAGCTGTACGTCCATCAGGCGGAACTGGAAATTCAGAACGAGGAGCTGCGCACCGCCCAGCAGGCGCTGGAGGTGTCCCGGCACGAGTACGTCCAGCTCTTCCAATCCCTGCCGCTGGCCTGCTTCACGGTGAACGCCGCCGGCATCGTCGGCGAAGCCAACGCCGCCGCCGAGCGGCAGTTCGGCCTCCCGCACCGGGCGCTCAAGGGACGCCCGCTGACGCTGCTGGTGGACGCGGTGGATCACGGCCGGATCCTCGCGGCACTGTCCCGGCTGCGCGGCGGCGGCGCCTGGGTGCGGCAGGAGTACCAGTTCCTCGCCGCGCGCGGCGCCATCGACGGCCTGACCGACGCCCACCTCGTGCCGCTGGAGGACGGCGACAAGGGAGACGTCCTGCTCTGCGTCACCGACGTGACCGAGCGCAACGCCTGGGTCCGAGAACTCCAGGCCGCGCGGGAGGAAGCGGATCACGCCCGCGCCGCCTACCAGCACATCCTGCACGCGGTGACCGACGGCATTCTCGGCATCGACAGCAAGGGGATCGTCACCTACGCCAACGCCGCGGCGCTGGCCGTCACCGGCTTCTCCGCCGCCGAACTGCACGGCAGCCGCGTGGCGGCGCTGTTCGCCGAGGCCGGTTCGGAGGGCATCGAGGCCATCGCCCGCTCGCTGGTGGACGGCGAGGTGCGCCGCGCCGCACGCCAGCGGCTGCGCCGGCACGACGGCCGGAGCTTCCTGGCCGAGTTCACCGTGTCCCCCATCGTCGAGCGCCGCCGCATCACCGGCGCCGTCATGGCGTTGCGCGACGTGACCATCCAAGTGGCGGCCGAGAATGCGCTGCGCCTGTCGGAGCAGCGCCACCGCACCCTCGTGCAGTCGCTGCACGAGGGGTTGGTGATGCGCAGCGTCGACGGCGACGTGCTGGTTTCCAACGGCATGGCCGAACGGCTGATGGCCGGCCCGGCGGCCCCGCTGCTCGACCCGCGGGCGCCGGACTTCGACACGCTGACCGACGGACACCGTTACATTGCCGCCAACGGTTACCGCCTGCAGGGTTGGCCCCCGGCCGCACAGGCGTTCCGCTCCGGCCAGCCGGTGATCGAGCAGGTGGTCGGCATCGCCGAGGGGCACAGCGCCGGCGGCCCGACCACCTGGCTGCGCGTCAGCAGCCACCCGGTGACCGACACCGACGGCCGGGTCGAGGCGGTGGTCTCCAGCGTCACCGACATCACCGTCATCAAGGCCATGGAACGCGACCTGAACGTGGCGCTCGACGCCAAGGAACGCTTCATGGCGTCGGCCAGCCACGACCTCCGCCAGCCGGTGCAGGCGCTGATGCTGTTCTCCAGCCTGCTGCTGAAGGAACGGCTGGACGAACCGGCGCACCGCATCGCCGAACAGCTCAAGGATTCCGTCGGTTCGCTGGGGGCCATGCTCGACTGCCTGCTCGACATTTCAAAGCTGGAGGCCGGGCTGGTCAAGCCGGTGCCGGCGCCGGTCGAGCTGGGTCCGCTGATGGAGCGCCTGCACGCCGAGTTCGCGCCCCTGGCCCAGGCAGGCGGATTGCGTCTGTCGACGGTGCCGACCGGCATCATCCTGGAGACCGACGGCGCCCTGCTGGAGCGGGTGGTGCGCAACCTCCTGGCCAACGCGCTGCGCTACACCAGGGAGGGCCGCGTGCTGTTCGGCGTGCGGCGACGGCGCAAGGCGCTGCGCATCGAGGTGTGGGACACCGGCATCGGCATCGCCGAGAACCAGATCGACCGCATCTTCCAGGATTTCTATCAGGTCGGCAACGCCGCCCGCGACCGCCGCGAGGGGCTCGGCATGGGCCTGTCCATCGCCAAGCGTCTGACGGCGATGTTGGGCGGCAGCTTGGATGTCCGCTCGACCCCCGGCAAGGGATCGTGTTTCACCATCGTCCTGCCCATCGCCCAGGTGGTGGGCCGCCCGGCCGGCATCTGCCCCCCCGCCAACGACGAGGCGGAGGCGGCGCACGACACCGACGCGCTGGTGCTGCTGGTCGAGGACGACGCGGTCATCCGCATGGCGCTGGGGATGATGCTGGAGGGCTGGGGGTACCGCGTCGTCGAGGCGGGTTCCGTCGGCGAAGCCACCGACCACTTGTCGAACGGCCTGGAGCCGGCGCTGGTGCTGGCCGACTATCGCCTGCCCGACAACGAGACCGGCCTGATGCTGATGGACACGGCGCGCCGGCGGCTCGGTCGCGACGTGCCGGGAATCCTGCTGACCGGCGACACCTCGTCCGACCGCCTGCGTGAGGCATCGGCGGCGCACTGCGCGCTGCTGCACAAGCCGATCCAGCCGCAAGCCCTGCAGGACACCGTGCGCGCCAGCCTGTCGCGGGGCAAGGCGAACGCGGCCTGAGGCCCCTCCCCCTTACGGGAGAGGGGCACTGGGAGCCTATGACTGGTGCTTGTGCCCGTCGTCCACTTCCAACTCGCCCTCGCGTGCCTGACGCAGGCGGTCGATGCGCTGAGCCGCAGCATCGCGCGAGTACGGCCCTTCCACATCCATCCCGAACCGCACGTAATGGCCATCCGGCCGGTCGATATGGGTGCCGACCGGCAGGTAGGTATCGTCGGCATCGTCGTTGGCGACGACCGACTTGGCGCGGATCTCGATCATGTGGGTCATCACTGGCCTCGCGTGGGCTGCTGTGACTGCGGGTCCCACTGGGCGACGCCGGTCATGTCCGGCAGGCGGTGGGCGATTCCCTTATGACAGTCTATGCACGTCATCTGCCCGCTGAACAGATACTGTTCGTGCGCCCGCGCCGCCCGCACCCCCTGCTTGGTGATGTCCATGGACTCCGCGCTGTGGCAGTTGCGGCATTCCAGCGAGTTGTTGGCCTTCAGGCGCGCCCACTCGTGCTCGGCCAGGGTGCGGCGCATCGCGGTGAACTTCTCGCGGGTGTCGATGCTGCCGAACAGGTGGCCCCAGACCTCCTTGGACGCCTGCATCTTACGGGCGATCTTGTCGGTCCAGTCGTGCGGAACGTGGCAGTCCGGGCAGGTCGCCCGCACGCCCGAACGGTTGGTGAAGTGGATGGTCTGCTTCAGCTCCTCGTAGGGGTTGGCCTGCATCTCGTGGCAGGAGATGCAGAAGGCTTCGCGGTTGGTGGCCTCCAGCGCGGTGTTGAAGCCGCCCCAGAAGGCCACGCCGGCGATGAAGCCGCCCAGCGTCAGGAAGCCCAGGCTGAAATAGGCCGCCGGCCGCGTCAGCGTTTGCCAGACGGACCGCAGCGTGTCGCGCAGCGCCATGGCTCACCGCCCCCCGCCGGGCGGCGACACCATGGATTCCAGATCGCGGAACTGGTTCTCCACCAGCGGCGGCGCGTTGGTCTGCCCGACATGGCAGGAGGTGCACACGTAGCGGCGCGGCGCCAGCGTGCCCAGCATGTTGCCCTCGCGGTCCTGGTAATGGCTGATCGATATCATCGGAGCCTGCGACTGCTCGGTGTATTTCCGCGCGTGGCAGGTCATGCACTTGTTGAAATTCAGGTCAATCTGGTAGTCGCGGATCGAGTGCGGGATCACCGGCGGCTGTTCGGGGTAGTTGCGCATACGGCGCACATCGTCGGTGATGTCCGCCGGCAGCGCGGGCGCACCCGGGATCGCGGTGAACGGCTTCGGCCCCACCAGACGCGGAGAATCCGCCGCCATCACTCCTTCCGTGAAGCCGCCGGCCACCAGGACCGGCAGCGCGGCCAGCGCCGCCATCAGCACACGCAATCTCATTGTTTGTTCTCCCCATCCACCTGGGCCACCTGCGACGGCACGACCTTGACCGCACACTTCTTGAAGTCCGACTGCTTGGAAATCGGATCGGTGGCGTCCAGCGTGACCTTGTTGATGGGCTGGCTGGCGTCGAAGAACGGCACGAACACCACGCCGCGCGGCATGCGGTTGCGCCCGCGGGTCTCGATGCGGGAACGGATCTCGCCGCGCCGCGAGACAATCCGCACCTCCGAGCCGCGGCGCAGGCCGCGCGACGCCGCGTCGTCGGGGTGCATGAACGTCACGGCGCTGGGGAACGCCCGGTACAGCTCCGGCACCCGCAAGGTCATGGAACCGGAGTGCCAGTGTTCCAGCACGCGTCCCGTCACCAGCCACAGGTCGAATTCCTCGTCCGGGCTCTCGGCCGGCGGCTCATAGGGGGCGAAGACGAGGTTCGCCTTGCCGTCCGGGTTGCCGTAGAACTGATAGCCGGTACCGGCCTTGACGTAGGGATCCAGCCCTTCGCGGTAGCGCCACTTGGTCTCCTTGCCGTCAACCACCGGCCATTGCAGGCCGCGCGTCTGGTGGTAGACGTCGAAGTACGCCAGATCGTGGCCATGCCCGCGGCCGAACTCCGCATACTCTTCGAACAACCCTTTCTGGACGTAGAAGCCGAACTCCTTGGACTCGGCGTTCTCGAACCCGGCCTGGACATCGGAGGTCGGATACTTGTTGACCTGCTTGTTGGCGTACAGCACGTCGAACAGGGTCTTGCCCTTGTACTCCGGGTTCTTGTCGAGGATCTCCGCCGGCCAGACCTCGTCGGTGGTGAAGCGCTTGGAGAACTCCATGAGCTGCCACAGGTCGGAACGCGCCTGACCCGGCGCGTCCACCAGCTGGTGCCAGAAATGGGTGCGCCGCTCGGCGTTGCCGTAGGCGCCCTCCTTCTCCACCCACATCGCGGCGGGAAGGATGAGGTCGGCGGCCATGGCCGTGATGGTCGGGTAGGCGTCCGACACCACGATGAAGTTGGCCGGGTTGCGGTAGCCGGGATAGGTCTCCTGCCCGGTGTTGGGCGCCGTCTGCAGGTTGTTGTTCACCTGGATCCAGTAGCAGTTCAGCTTGCCGTCCTTCAGCATCCGGTCCTGCTGCACGGCGTGGAAGCCGACCTTGTCGGGCAGCAGCCCGTCGGGGAGCTTCCAGATCTTCTCGGTGATCCTGCGGTGCTCGGCGTTGGTGACCTGCATGTCGGCCGGCAGGCGGTGCGCAAAGGTGCCGACCTCGCGCGCGGTGCCGCAGGCGGACGGCTGCCCGGTCAGCGAGAACGGGCTGTTGCCCGGCTCGGAGATCTTTCCCGTCAGGAAATGGATGTTGTAGACGAGGTGGTTGGCCCAGACGCCACGGACATGCTGGTTGAAGCCCATGGTCCAGAACGACATGACCTTCAGCTTCGGGTCGGCGTAGGCCTTGGCCAGCGCCTCCAGGCGCTCCGCCGGCACGCCGGTCAGCTCGGCCGTGTAGTCCAGCGTGTAGGTCTTCAGGAACTCGACGTACTCGTCCCAGTTGGACGGGTTCGAGACCTGGGCATCGTTGGCGTGCTGGGCACGCATCTCCAGCGTGTGGTCGGGCCGCAGGCCGTAGCCGATGTCGGTGTTGGCGCGGCGGATGTTGATGTGCTTGTCGATGAAGTCGCGGTTCACCGCACCGTTCTGCACGATGTAGTTGGCGATGTAGTTGAGGATCGCCAGATCGGTGTTCGGCTTGAACACCAGCGAGACGTCGGCGAGATCGGACGAGCGGTGCTCGTAGGTGGAGAGCACGAAGATCTTCGAGTTGGGGTTGGTCAGCCGGCGGTCGGTGACGCGGGTCCACAGGACCGGGTGCATCTCCGCCATGTTGGAGCCCCACAGCACGAAGATGTCGCTCTTCTCCATGTCGTCGTAGGAGCCCATCGGCTCGTCGGAACCGAAGGTGCGGATGAAGGTCACCGCCGCCGACGCCATGCAGTGCCGGGCGTTCGGGTCGAGGTTGTTGGAGCGGAAGCCCG
This sequence comes from Pseudomonadota bacterium, assembly GCA_023412175.1. Classification (GTDB taxonomy): domain Bacteria; phylum Pseudomonadota; class Alphaproteobacteria; order Azospirillales; family Azospirillaceae; genus Azospirillum. The sequence goes on from JAEYOB010000007.1 coordinate 14,867, forward strand.
CGCGCATCAGCTTCGACGCCGCGTAGCCCTCCCAGATCGTCCACTGGCCGGAGCCGAACATGCCGACGGCCGTCGGACCCTTCTCCTTCAGCGTCTTCTTCCACTGCCGGGCCATCTCGTCGAAGGCCTGGTCCCAGCTCACCGGCTGGAACTCGCCGTCCTTGTGGTACTTGCCGTCGCGCATGCGCATCAGCGGCGTGGTCACCCGGTCGGCGCCGTACATGATCTTGGACAGGAAGTAGCCCTTGACGCAGTTGAGACCGCGGTTGGTCTCGTGCTGCATGTCGCCATGGGTTGCGACGACACGGTTGTCCTTGACGCCCACCATGACGCCGCAGCCGGTGCCGCAGAAGCGGCACGGGGCCTTGGACCATTTCACGGCGGCGTCGCCGACGACGCTCGTCTGGGCGGCGGCCGGGAGGCTGATGTTGGCGGCGGCGGCGGCAGTCGCGGCGGCCTGCGCCTTCAGGTAATCGCGTCGGGTCAGCGTCATGGAAGCCTCACTCGGCGTTTGTCAGTTCTTCGATGTGGTGGAAGACCAGCGTGGCGGCGAGAACGCCGTCCAGCAGGCTGATCGTGTTGAGGTGCTCGACGATGGTCTGCTCGCTCTCGGTCTCCAGCGTCAGCACCAGCTTGCCGCCCTCCTGGGCGTGGATCTCGATGCCGGGCAGGCCAGCCATGACCGGACGGATCGCCTCGACCGCCTCGGGCCGGGCGTGCACCACCAGACTGGAAATGTGCAGTTCACGCGCCATGGCGAAGCTCCCCATTCTTCGCGTCGATGGTGACCGCCTCGCCCGGACAGGCGGAGACGCAGGCGCCGCAGCCGGTGCAGCTCGCCGGGTCGACGACCGGCTGCGGGGCGGCGCGCGGCATCAGCACGAAGGAGAAGACGCCCTCCTGGCAGATGTCCCGGCAGGTCTGGCAGATCACGCCGCTGTGCGTCAGGCAGCCGCGGCCAATGCGCGGCGCGGTCGTCCAGGCGCGCCGGCTGCGGTCGAACAGCGGCTGCGGGCAGACGTCGGCGCAGGCACCGCAGAAGGTGCACTCGCCACGCCGGAAATCCACGGTGGGAAAGCCGCCGTCGCCGGCGACGATGATCGTTTCGGCGCAAGCCTCCTGGCAGGCGCCGCAGCGCGTGCACAGGTCGGTGAAATCGCGCACGCGCGCCCAGGGAGGACGCAAGGGAGGACGCTCCGCCCGCCTGCGCCCGAACAGGACGCGTCGCCGTCCGGGGTCGAACCCGCCGCCATCGGCCATGATCGCCTCACGCCCCCGGAGGGCCGGCAATGAGCTGATACAGCCAGACCACAAATCCATAGCCGCCGACGATCGCGATCGACAGCAGCGGCCAGAACACCACCGTCAGGAACAGGAATGCCCACAACTCGCGCGACTTCCTGCGCTCGATCGGCTGTATTTCGGCCATACGCCCCCCTCCGGACAAGCTGCGGCTCTCCCCGGCCGCTCGCTCTGGAACCAGTTGGAGCGATCTTGGTTCCAGTCAACCTCTGGAGGCGCCCAAGCGATCCAGACGCAGGCGGTCACGCGCGTCGGTGAGCCGGTGGACCGCCCCGAACGTGGCGAGCAGAACACCCAGCCCGGTCGAGCCGGCGATCAGGAACATGATGAGGATCTGGTACTTCACCGCCTCGGCCGGATCGACGCCGCCAAGGATCTGCCCGGTCATCATCCCCGGCAACGACACCAGCCCGGTCGCCGACATGGCGTTGACGATGGGCATCAGCCCGGTGCGCAGCGCCAGGCGCTGCTGGGTGCGCAGCGCCTCCCACCGGCTGCTGCCCAGGGCTAGGCGCGCCTCGATGGCGGCGCGCTCACGCACCGCGGCAGTGCTCAGCGTGTTGAGGGCGAGGCTGATGCCGCTCATGGTGTTGCCGAGCACCATGCCCAGCAGCGGAATGGCGTAACGCGCGTCGTACCACGGGTCCGGCCGGACCGCGGTGGTCAGCGCCACCACCATGACCAGCGCCGCCGCGAACGCCATCGAGGCGCTGCCCAGCCCGTAGGTCCACCCGCCGAGCAGGGTGCGGTCCTGCCGTCCCATGATCTCGTAGCCGGCGAACCCCACCATGCCCAGCGCCACGCCGAGCGTCAGCCACGGCGACTGGAGCGCGAAAAGCTGCTTCAGCACCAGCCCGACCAGGGTGAGCTGCACCACCATGCGCACCGCGGCGACCAGCAGCGGCCGTTCCAGCCGAAGCGCCATGGCGACGGAAAGCGCACCGTTGATCAGGAGCAGGAGGGCGGCGACGGCAAGGTCCCAGTGGCTCAGGGGGATGAGAGG
>JAEYOB010000112.1 GCA_023412175.1 Pseudomonadota bacterium
GTAGAACAGCGCCACCTCGCCGGTCACGCAGGCCACCCGCACGAGGTGGAGCGGCAGCCGCTTCACCGCGAACACCGCCCTGAGCCCGGCCTTCGCGATCAGCGGCGCGAGCAGGATGGCGCCGGACAGGCTGCGGAGCGCCAGCAGCATGCCCACCGCGTAATCCGCCACCAGCCACTTGCCGAGCGCATCGTTGAAGGTGAACAGCGTCATGCCCACCAGCATCATCAGGATGCCGGCACGGGTGTCGATGGCGGTCGAGGTGGACGTGGCGGTCGTCATTCGTGCACGAAGGTTATGAAGGGCATTTACCCCCACCCCCTCCCCCGCCCAGCGGGAGAGGATCGGGGCGGGGGGTACATGAAAACGTCTGGACGGGGTTAAATCACGCCCTTATCGCGCAACGCTGCGATGTCCGCGGCGCTTAAGCCCAGTTGGCCGCCCAGCACCGCGTCGGTGTCCGCCCCCAGCATCGGCGGGGCGCGGTCGTGCACCAGCGGCGTGGCGGAGTAGCGGATGGGGTTCGCCACGGTGGGCACGCTGCCGATCACCGGGTGCGGCAGGTCCCGGCGCAGGCCGCGCGCCTGCACCTGCGGGTCCTCGAACACCGCCTTCAGGTCGTTGATCGGCCCGACGGGCACGCCCAGCGGCTCCAGCACATCGAGCCAGTCGCGGGTGCTGCGGGTGCCCATCACCTCGGTGAGGATCGCCACCATCTCGGCGCGGTGGGCGACGCGCGCCTCGTTGTTGGCGAAGCGCGGATCCTCCAGCAGGTCCGGCCGGCCGGCCGCGCCGCAGAACTTGGCGAACTGGCCGTTGTTGCCGATGGCGATGATGACGTGGCCGTCGCGCGTCGGGAACGCCTGATAGGGCACGATGTTCGGGTGCGCGTTGCCGAGGCGCTGCGGCGCCTTTTCCGACACGAGGTAGTTCATCGCCTGGTTGGCGAGGATCGCCACCTGCACGTCGAGCAACGCCATGTCCACCGCCTGCCCCTCGCCGGTGCGGTCGCGGTGCGCCAGGGCGCCCATGATGCCGATGGTGGCGTAGAGGCCGGTGAAGACGTCGGTCACCGCGACGCCGACCTTGACCGGGCCGCCGCCGGGCTCGCCGTCGGGCAGGCCGGTGATGCTCATCAGCCCGCCCAGCCCCTGGATCATGAAGTCGTAGCCGGCGCGCGGCGCGTAGGGGCCGGTCTGCCCGAAGCCGGTCACCGAGCAGTAGACCAGCCGCGGGTTCACCGCCTTCAGGCTGTCGTAGTCGAGCCCATACTTCTTCAGCCCGCCGACCTTGAAGTTCTCGATGACGACGTCGGCCTGTGCCGCAAGAGTACGCACCAACTCCTGCCCCTCGGGGCGTTCGAAGTCGATGGTGACCGAGCGTTTGCCGCGGTTGGTGGACAGGAAGTAGGCGGCCTGCCGGTCCGCCCCCTCCCCCGCCCAGGGCGGCCCCCAGGTGCGGGTGTCGTCGCCGGTGCCGGGCCGCTCCACCTTGACCACGTCGGCGCCGAGGGCGGCCAGCGTCTGCGCCGCCCAGGGGCCGGCGAGGACACGGGAAAGTTCGAGCACCTTGATGTGCCCCAGGGGACCTGATGGTTGCGGCCCGGCCATGGCGCGTCAGCCCGAGAAGGCCTGGAGGCCGGTGATCGCCCGGCCCAGGATCAGCGCGTGCACGTCGTGGGTGCCCTCGTAGGTGTTGACCGCCTCCAGGTTCATGGAGTGGCGGATGACGTGGAACTCGTCGGCGATGCCGTTGCCGCCGTGCATGTCGCGGGCGATGCGGGCGATGTCCAGCGCCTTGCCGCAGTTGTTGCGCTTGATCAGCGAGATCATCTCCGGCGCCGCCTTGCCCTCGTCCATCAGCCGGCCGACGCGCAGCGCGGCCTGGAGGCCCAGCGCGATCTCCGTCTCCATGTTGGCGAGCTTGAGCTGCGGGATCTGGTTGGCGGCGAGCGGCCGGCCGAACTGCTTGCGGTCGAGCGTGTACTGGCGCGCGGCCTGGAAGCAGAACTCGGCGGCGCCCATGGCGCCCCAGGCGATGCCGTAGCGCGCCCGGTTCAGGCAGCCGAACGGGCCGCTGAGCCCCTTGGCGTTGGGCAGCATGGCGTCGGCCGGGACGTGCACCTCGTCCATGACGATCTCGCCGGTGATCGAGGCGCGCAAGGAGAACTTGCCCTCGATCTTCGGGGCCGACAGGCCCTTCATGCCCTTCTCCAGCACGAAGCCGCGGATGTCGCCGGCATCGTCCTTCGCCCAGACAACGAACACGTCGGCGATGGGAGAGTTGGTGATCCACATCTTCGAGCCGGTCAGCACGTAGCCGTCGGCCACCTTGCGCGCGCGCGTCTTCATGCCGGCGGGGTCGGAACCGGCGTCCGGCTCGGTCAAGCCGAAGCAGCCGATCCACTCGCCCGTCGCGAGCTTCGGCAGGTACTTCATGCGCTGCTCTTCCGAGCCGTAGGCGTGGATCGGGTGCATGACCAGCGAGGACTGCACGCTCATCATCGAGCGGTAGCCGCTGTCCACCCGCTCCACCTCGCGGGCGATCAGGCCGTAGCTGACGTAGTTGACGTTGGAGCAGCCGTACTTCTCCGGCAGCGTGGCGCCGAGGAAGCCCAGCTCGCCCATCTCGGCGAAGATCGCCGGGTCGGTCTTCTCGTGCCGGTTGGCCTCCAGCACGCGGGACATCAGCTTGTCCTGGCAGTAGGCGTGCGCACTGTCGCGCACCATGCGCTCGTCCTCGGTGAGCTGGTCGTCCAGCAGGAACGGGTCTTCCCAATTGAACACCGGACGCGTTTCGACCTTCGCCACCGTTTCCTCCATCAACAATCTGTCATCCCATCAGGGCCTTGAGGGCCAACTGTGCGGAAGGCCGTGTCATAGATCCAATACATTTCTTCGCGGGTTTTGATATGATGGGGATATAAATGGACCGCAGTCCTCTCCCGGCCTCGCGCAGCCCTTGTTTGCGCGGAAGAGGCGAAGGCCGGGAGAGGTCAACGGCTTTCCGGGGCACCGAATGAAACATTGTGAAACGCTATGAAACACCGAAATGGCCTCTGTTTCATCCGGTCTCTCCGACAGCAGATATAGGATATTTATCCTAGAGCAACATCCCGAATCTGGCAAGAGTTTCCGCCGGGGCCGGCAAGGGGAATCGCCTTTGAATTCCCTCTCCCCACCGGGGAGAGGGGTGAAGGCCAAGTGCCACGTGCGATACCCACCCCCGCCAAGCGGGGAAGGGAGCGTGAGGACATCCATGGATCTGCGCCATCTCCGCCACTTCGTCGCCGTCGCCGAGGAGCTGCATTTCAGCCGCGCCGCCATACGGTTGGGCATCGGGCAGCCGCCGCTCAGCCAGTCGATCCAGGCGCTGGAGGCGGAGCTTGGGACGAAGCTGTTCGAGCGCACCAAGCGCCACGTCGAGCTGACCGAGCCGGGTCAACTGCTGCTGAAGGAGGCGCGCGAGATCCTGGCACACACCGAGCGTGCGGTGGTGCTGACCCGCCGCGCTGCGCGGGGCGAGGTGGGGGAGCTGAAGGTGGGCTTCACGGCCGCCTCGCCGTTCCTGCCGGTGGTGCCGCGCATCATCGACGCCTACCGGCGCGCCAGCCCGGACGTGCACCTGACGCTGACCGAACTGCCGTCCTTGCGCCAGTTGGCGGCGCTGGCCGACGGGCGCATCGACGTCGGCTTCGTGCGCGAGCCGCGCACACCGACCAACGATGCCTTCACGTTCCACCCTGTGGTGCGTGAGCCGCTGATCGCCGTGCTGCGCGCCGACCACCGGCTGGCCGGGCTGGACCCGGTGCCGCTGGCCGAGCTGGCCGGGGAGCCGTTCGTCTTCTACCCCGCCGACTACGGCACCAGCACGCTGGAGC
>JAEYOB010000213.1 GCA_023412175.1 Pseudomonadota bacterium
GGCCTGCGACGTGCTGCTCGCCACCCGGCCGACGGCGGTCAACCTGCGCTGGGCGCTGGAGCGCATGCGCCGCCACCTGCACGCCTTGCCGGAGGGCGAGCGTGTCGCCGCCGCCTACGCCGAGGCGGCGGAGGTCGCCGACGAGGACGTCGCCATCTGCCGCGCCATCGGCGAGCACGGCGCCGCGCTGATCCGCGACGCCGCCAAGGGCAAGAAGCCCGGCGAGCCGGTGCACGTGCTGACCCACTGCAACGCCGGATGGCTGGCGACGGTGGATTGGGGCACCGCGTTGGCGCCGATCTACGTGGCCTTCGAGGAGGGCATCCCGGTGCATGTCTGGGTGGACGAGACCCGCCCGCGCAACCAGGGGGCCAGCCTGACGGCGTGGGAGCTGAACCGGCACGGCGTGCCACACACGGTGATCGTCGACAATGTCGGCGGGCACCTGATGCAGCACGGGCAGGTGGACCTGTGCATCGTCGGCACCGACCGGACGACGGCGAGCGGCGACGTCTGCAACAAGATCGGCACCTACCTGAAGGCGCTGGCGGCGCACGACAACGGGGTGCCGTTCTACGTGGCGCTGCCGTCGCCGACCATCGACTGGCGCATCTCCGACGGCGTCCGGGAGATTCCCATCGAGGAGCGCCACGGCGCCGAGGTGACGGAACTGACCGGCATCACGCGGGATGGCCGCATCGAGACGATCCGGGTGACGCCCGAGGGCAGCGACGCGGCGAACTTCGGCTTCGACGTGACGCCGGCGCGTCTGGTGACCGCGCTGGTCACCGAGCGCGGCGTCTGCCCGGCCACCCGCGAGGGGCTGCTGGGCCTGTTCCCGGAGCAGCGCCCGGCAGAGTGATATGGTGGCGTAAGCCTTGGCGTTTGGGGGCGGCTTGCGCTATGCAGGGCCGCTTTCAACGGAGGCTATGACCCATGACCGATTGCCCCTGCGGCTCCGGCAAGACGCTCGAGGCGTGCTGCGGCCCCTACCTGTCGGGCGCCGCGCCGGCGCCGACCGCCGAGGCGCTGATGCGCTCGCGCTATTCGGCGTTCAGCACCAAGAACGTCGACTACCTGCACGACACGCTGCTGCCCGAGACGCGGCACGACTTCAACCGCGAGCACGTCACCGACTGGGCCAACAACAGCGAGTGGATCGGGCTGGAGGTCCGCTCGACCGAGGCCGGCGGGCCGGAGGACAGCGAGGGCGTCGTCGAGTTCGTCGCCCGCTTCCGGGTCCAGGGCAAGGACTACGTCCATCACGAGACCAGCACCTTCGCCAAGCGGGACGGCGTCTGGTACTACGTCGACGGCATCATGGGGCAGCGGCCGCGCACCGCGCCAAAGGTCGGCCGCAACGAGCCGTGCCCGTGCGGCAGCGGCAAGAAGTACAAGAAGTGCTGCGGAGCGGCGGCGTAACGCCGCCCTCCTTTCACTTCAGCATCAGCTTCGCCAGCGCGTCCGGCAAGGCGCCGTCCAGCACCAGCAGGCGGGCCTTCAGCAGGCTGGCGACCGCCATGGCGTCGGTGATGTCGCCGCGCATCGCCATGTCGCAGGCCTCGCGGAAGGGCACGCGGCGGAGCTGAAGCTCCTCCGTCTCCTCCGGCTCGGCCAGGCCCTGTTCCAGATCCCAGGCGAGGAAGGTGTGCGCCACCTCGTCGGTGATGCTGTTCGACAGGTGCAGGGTCAGCAGCGGGTGCCAGTGGCGGGCGGTCAGGCCGGTCTCTTCGAGCAGTTCGCGCTGCGCCGATTCGAGCGGCGGGACGCCGTGCTGGCCGCCGCCCTCCGGGATCTCCCAGCTGTACTGCTTCAGGGGGAAGCGGTACTGGCCGACCAGGGTCGTGCAACCGTCGGAATCGATGGGGATCACGCCGGTGGCGATGTGCTGGAGATGCACCACCCCGTAGATGCCGGGCTTGCCCTTTGGGTTGAGCACGTCGTGCTCGACCACGCGGATCCACGGGTTCTCGTAGATCGGCTTGGTGCACAGGATCGTCCAGGGGTTGCCGGTCTTGTTCGGCACGGGGCGCCTCCGTTCGGTTTCCGCGGACTATAGGCAGCGCGGCACGGCGCCGCAACGCGGCGCTTCGGCCGAGCCGCCGCTGTCCGGAGGAGTGTCGGGCCGGTGCCACCGCTCTCCGTTCGCTTCGATCATTTAAAAAATCCATGCAAAGTTAGCTTAAAACAATTTTTGTTGACCGTCGTCGCGGTCGGGCCTACCACTTTATTTATGGTGTTTTGTGCATGTTGCGTTTTTTCTAAAATGTATGCGGGATTCTTTGCTTCGTCATTGCGCAGAGACGTGACCGATCGTCGTGACGACTTTCCGCTCCGGTTGGGCTGATGGAGAGGCCGGTGGACCCGCAGGAGATCCAACGCTGGTTGAATCCGGACTGGCGGGCCAAGCTGGAGGCGTGGTGGGAGGGGTACGACCTCGCGCACCTGCACGGCCAAGCCAAGACGTTGCGGGCACAGCGCTGGGAGCGCAAGCCGGACCTGCACCGGAAGAACGGCGCGTCGGGCGGCGAGGCGTCGCCCTCCATCGCGTCCGCCGATATGGTGGCCGCCGCCATGGCGCCGGACGAGGATCCGGAGGCGCGCGGCCTGGAGGGGCTGGACATCGACCGCCGCGGCAAGCCGGTGTGGTCGCTGGAGCAGGTTCGCGGCGCGCAGATGCTGTGGGGCGACGGATTCGTCGGGCCGGGCGACGCGGCGTTCATGGTGGACGCGGTGCGTCCCTTCGGCCTCAACCCGGCCAAGAGCGTGCTGGACTGCTCGGGCGGGCTGGGCGGCGCGGCGCGCGCCATCGTCTCGGCCTACGACACCTGGGTGACGGCGCTGGAGCCGTCGCCGCTGCTGGCGAAGCTGGGCATGCGGCGCTCGCACGCGCTCGACCTCGACCGCAAGGCGCCGGTGATGCCCTATGACCCGGAGGCATTCAACCCCGCGGGCAGCTACGACCTCGTGCTCGCCGACCGCATCATCCACCGTGTGCGCGACAAGGAACCGTACCTCGACCATCTCTGCGAGTGCGTCAAGCCCAAGGGCTCGGTGCTGCTGATGGACTACGTGATCGAGGGCACGCCCAACTCCTGGGACACCTGGAACACCTGGAAGGACACCGAGCCGCTCGACCTGTACCCCTGGAGCACCCAGCGCATGACGGACGAACTGGTGCAGCGGAACATGGACGTGCGCATCGTCGAGGACCTGACGGTGGCGCTGCGCCGCCTGATCGTCGAGCGCGTCCGCTGGCTGGCCGACGCGTTGCAGGGCGCCGCGGTGGACAGCGGCCTGCTGGCCGGTCTGGCCCGCGAGCTGCAACTGTGGTGGGCGCGCCTCAAGGTGCTTGGGCACGGGCTGCGCTATTACCGCTTCGTGGCGGTGAAGCCGGCGTGAGCGCAGCCCAGGCGCGTCAATCATACGTGCGCATCAGTCATATTTGCGCACGTCGTCGATGACCTTGCCGTCGTTGGGCAGGCTGCCGGGCGGCTCGATCTCGACGCGGCCCTTCAGCTTGCTGACGGCCGCCAGGCTGTCGGCGACCGCCGCCTCCAGGCCCGCTTCCGGCACCGCCTCGATCTTCAGCAGCATGGTGTCGGTGTCGCCCTGGCGGTCCACCACCAGCCGGGCGCGCAGCACATTGGGATGGCGCTTCAACACCTCGGCGATCTGGCGGGGGTGGACGAACATGCCCTTGACCTTGGTGGTCTGGTCGGCGCGGCCCATCCAGCCCTTGATGCGGGTGTTGGTGCGCCCGCACGGGCTCGTTCCCGGCAGCACCGCCGACAGGTCGCCGGTGGCGAAGCGGATCAGCGGGTAGGCGGCGTTCGGCACGGTGATGACCACCTCGCCGACCTCGCCGTCGGGAACCGGATCGCCGGTGCCGGGGCGGACGATCTCCAGGATCACCTCCTCGGCCACCACCAGTCCCTCGCGCGCCGACGTCTCATAAGCGATCAGGCCGAGGTCGGCGATGCCGTAGCTCTGGAAGGCCTGGATGCCGCGCTCGGCGTACAGCGCACGCAACGGCGGCAGGAAGGCGCCGCCGGTGATGTGGCCGATGGTCAGCGAGGGCAGGGCGACGCCCATCTCGTCGGCCTTCTCCAGGATGATCTTCAGGTAGTCGGGGGTGCCGACGTAGGCCGCGGGCTTCAGCGCGGCGATGACCTGCACCTGCTGCTCGGTGTTGCCGGTGCCGGCGGGGAAGACCGGGCAGCCGATGGCGTGCGCCCCGGCTTCGAACATGCGGCCGGCCGGGGTGAAGTGGTAGGCGAAGCAGTTGTGGACGATCTGCCCCTTGCGCACGCCGCTGGCGTACAGCGCGCGGGCGGTGCGGTAATGGTCCGTCCCCTGGCCCTCCGGGTCGAAGATCGGCCCCGGCGAGCAGAAGATGCGCGCCAGATCGCCGACCGGCACACCGGTCAGCCCGCCGAACGGCGGCTCGGTCGCCTGCATCTCGGTCAGCTCCGACTTGCGGGTCACCGGCAGGGCGGCGAGCGCTTCGCGGCTGGTGACGGCGCGCGGGTCGATGCCGGCCAGCAACCGGGCGTAGGCCGGCGCGTTCGTCTTGGCGTGCGCGATGTGGTCGGGAAGCGCTGCCATCAGCGCGGCCTCGCGCGCCTGCGGGTCGCGGGTTTCCAGGCTGTCGTAAAACTCGCTCATGTGCGTTTCCGTCCCCGATGTTTTTGTGGTTGGGGGCACGGTAGCTTGGCGCCCGGCGCCGCACAAGGGGCGCACCGCCGCACGAGGGGCCGCACGGGGGCGGGGCCGGATGAAACAAAATGAAACGCCGTGAAACGCATTTTGCGGTGGTGTTTCATCCGAGGCTTTCCGGAGCTCCGCTGGTGGCGGTCAAAAGGACTTTTATCCTAATGAAGGGGCGCCGGTTTGGCAAGCCCGGCGATTCGATCCCGGATGTCCGGCGCTCCTGGGGCGGTGGTCAACGGAACGGCTTTCATCGGAGGGCCTTTCTGTAGGTCTATTTTCCCGGTGGAACCGACCCTCCGGTTCCTCCCTCGTCGCCACTATTGATCCGGTTGTAGAGGGCTTGCAGGAAGATGTAGTCCTTCGAATACAAGTCCTCGATCACCTTGGTGTTGATCATGTCCAGGGTGCCCAGGCGGACGATCACCCGCGACAGGACGATCACCGTCAGGTAGGCCGGGTTGGCCTGCACCCGAGGATCCTTGAGCGGCAGGATCTCGTCGCCGGCGGTCGCCAGACGCATGACGCCGTTCTTGTGCAGCGTGCCGTCAGCGTCGTGGTAGCCGACTGGCAGGGTGAAGGGAAACTCGGTGTCGATGATGCTCATGCCGTTCTCACCTTCTCCTTGTTCATTCGGCTTTCCGATGATCCGAAAAATCTGGCCGCAGCTTCCGTTTTTCGATATTCGGGAGCGTTTCCGAATGCTTCATCAACCGGGCATTGATGATGGTTCGTCGGGTGCGGCGCAGTCAAGCTGGCGGTGATTCAACGGGAGATCCTTTCACGGTGCGCCGGTACGATTGGCCCACAGGATGCCGGTGAGCCGGGACACTGACACACGTGCTTCCACTGCGCACGCGCCCCCACCCTGACCCTCCCCCGCTTTCGGCGGCCAAAGGC
>JAEYOB010000281.1 GCA_023412175.1 Pseudomonadota bacterium
GATGCCGCAACAATTTCTTCGCTCGGCCAGCGTTTTCAGGCCGCTCTGGAAGCCTCTCTGCGCCCCGGCGGGTCAATCCTGCCCTGTGTCGCCTTTGCCCGCCAAATTCCGGCATCCCAGCAAGCGAAGGCCCGGGGAAGCGACCTGGGCAATGGGCTCAGCCTCTGGCACGCGCCGTGGACCGCCCGTGAACGCTCCCGACGCCGCGCGGCCAAGGCCCGCGTGCGCACCGTGCGCGAAGAGGCCATAGCATGAACGCGATCACTCCGCAGCCCATGGACGGGGGGAGCCTGCCTGTTCCGCCGGACGATCTCCATTGCGTCGGCGATGGCGACTTCCTGGCCATCGGACGCGAGTTCCTGGATCATCTCATCCGGCACACGGACCTTAAGCCCACCGACACGGTGCTCGACGTCGGCTGCGGGGTCGGGCGCATCGCGGTGCCGCTGACGCAGCATCTGGCCCCCGAGGGCCAGTACATCGGCTTCGATGTGGGTGCGGCCGGCATCGCCTGGTGCCAGCACCGTGTGGCGCCGCTGCACCCGGGCTTCGCCTTCGTGCATCTGAACCTGTTCCATCCGCTGTACAACCCGGCGGGGACCCTGTCCACCACGCACCAGCGCTGTCCGGTTCCCAGCGCGTCCACCGACGTGGTGTTCCTGACCTCGGTGTTCACCCACCTGACGGCGGCCGAGACCCGGCATTACCTGCGCGAGATCGCGCGCGTGCTCAAGCCGGGCGGCCGCTGCCTGGGCACCTGGTTCCTGCTGGACGAGCCGCGGATGCCGGAGGGGGCGGATTACCGGCTGTCCTTTGCCGAGGGTCAGGACGGCGCCTTCTACGACACGCTGACCGCCGTCCCGACCGCCGCCGTCGCCTACCGGACCGACTGGCTGCGGACGGAGGTCGAACGGGTGGGCCTCGCCTGCACGATCCTTCCCGGGCACTGGCGGGCCGCCGAGGGCGCAGTGAGCTATTAGGACATCACGATCCTGCGCCGATGAGGGCTCAGCGGATAAGTGTTCGCTAAGGAACAAGCGAGTTGTGTTCTTTAGGGAATGTTAATCGGAAAGCAATATGATCTTGCCTTCCTCTTAAACAGTGGGCGAGGGCCCGGGGAGTGCAGAGCGGATCATGGTTGCCAAGGGCTCCGGCCGGAAACGAAAGCAGCGCCGGAGGGCCATCCCACCGCACTCCTCTGCGCATTCGCGCATGACCGCACCGTAGCCTTTGGCCACAGCACCGAACAGTTGTCTGATGGATGTCTTCCGTGAACCACACACCCTCGATCGAGCCGACGGATGCTGACGCCGAGCGCACGAGCGCGTCGGCGCGCGCGCAGCTGGACGAGGTCAAGCGGACCATCTGGCTGACCCGGCCCGACCTGCGCGCGCTGTGCGAGGGCGACCAGGAGCGCTTCGAGTGGTGGCTGCTGCTGAACGGCGCGCGCGAGTACCGCGCGCTGGCAGAGACGGACTTTGCCGTCCCGCAGGACCTGCTGACTGAGCCGGCAGCGGAAGCCCTGCCCGAGGTGCATCCGACGCTGACCCGCTTCATGAGGCTGACCTGGGCGATGCGGACCGACTTGCGGAGCGCTTTCGATCTTCGCACGGCGGAAGGCCAGCAGAACTTCGTCTGGTGGTACTTCACCCAAGGTCCGGCCGAGCTACGCCTCGCCCGCTTCTTCACCGAGGCGCAGAGGCGCTTCCTGAACGAGCCGGACGAGCGCGTGCCGGTCGGCGGCGCCATCCCGATCACCCGCCTGATGATGCAGGTGTGGCTGCGGCGCCCGGACCTCCTGGAGAGCTTTGCCCTGGACACCTCGGGCGGGCGCATGGCGTTTGTGGTGTGGTACTTCACGCACGGGCTCGCAGAGACGCAGCTGACCGACCTCGTGGACGAGAGCCAAGCGCAGGCCCTCCTCGTCCCAGCCCCGGGCGCTCCTGAGCTGCCGCCGGTCCTGGCGATGATCTGGTCGACCGACGCCGCCATCCAGGCGCGCTTCCCCAACCCGCTCAGCCCTGAGTTCGCTCAGTGGGCGCGCGCCGAGGGCACCGAGCAGTACCCGATCCTCAAGCGGCTGGCGGAGGCGCCCACGCCGGCGACGCTGAAGGCGCCCGCGATCAAGACGAGCCACGACGCCCTGCCCTTCGGCGTCAACCTGATCGGCTACGCCCGCGGCCAGTTCGGCATCGGCGAGGACGTCCGCATGGCGGCGCTGGCCATGCGGGCGGCGGGCATCCCGTTCAGCATCTACAACGTCGAGCCTGGGCGTGAGGTGTGCCAGGGCGACGACAGTGTCGACGCGCTGATCACCGACCAGCTCCCCTACGCGGTCAACCTGCTGTGCACGACCGGCATCGAGACGGCGCGCCTCGCCGCGGTGGAGGGATCGGCGCTGTTCGACGGGCGCCGCACCATCGGGTACTGGCCCTGGGAGCTGCCGGAGTGGCCGGCAGAGTGGCGCCACGCCTATGAGCTCGTCGACGAGGTCTGGGCCTCGAGCCGCTACACCTACGAGGCCTACGCCAAGAGCAGCCCGAAGCCGGTCCGGCACATGCCCATGGCAGTGACTGTCGAGGCGACGGCCGGACTGGGCCGGCGCGACTTCGGTCTGCCCAGCCGGCGCTTCCTCTTCGTGTTCTCCTTCGACGTCCTGTCAAGCTTGGCGCGGAAGAACCCTCAGGCGTGCGTGCGCGCCTTCAAGGAGGCCTTCCCGCTCGGTAACGAGTCGGTCGGGCTGGTGGTCAAGACCATGCGCGCGACGCCGGACAACCCGGTCTGGCAGGCGCTCCTGGAGGAGGCCCGAGCCGACACGCGCATCGCGATCATCAGCGAGACACTGAACCGCGGCGCGGTGCTCGACCTGTACCGGGCGTGCGACGGCTTCGTGTCGCTGCATCGGGCCGAGGGGTTCGGGCGCGGCATCGCCGAGGCGATGATGCTGAGCAAGCCAGTGCTCGTCACCGGCTTCTCCGGGAACATGGACTTCACGGTGCCTGGAACCGCTGCATTGGTCGCCTACGGGCCATGCCGAGTAGGTCCGGGAGAGTACCCGTTCGGGACGGGACAGATCTGGGCCGAGCCCGATGTCGAGCACGCGGCGTGGTGGATGCGGCAGATCGTCAGCCGGCCTGACTTGGCGGGAGTGCTAGCCCGACAGGGGCGGTCCCTGACAAGCAAGGCCTATACGCTGGAGAATATTGGAATGCAATATGCGAGCGTCCTCGGCTTGAGAAAGGTGATCAGCGGATGAGTGCAAGAACACCACAGCTGGCTCGAGAGATAGAAGATTTTCTGGATACCGCACAAACTTTCAAGAAAAGGTTCTTTCCAGGCGATGCATCGCTTGCCTCTATTGGGAGGAAGGTCTTCAATCCAAGGTCCGCGATCTCTGCTGCGGATCGCGAAGTAGCGATGCAGTGTTTGAAGGAGATCGCCACCCCTTACATGTCCTCTCATGGCATTCCGTTCAGCGGCTTCGAACTGGCTCTGGTTCTTGGGCGCCAGGACGTTGCGCAGACCTTCTTGTCCGGACGGCGGCTCGATGTGGATCGGGCACTGTCGTGGTATGTGCTGCATGGCGTAAGCGAACACCGGCTCTGGCCTTCGCTGACGCCCAGCTTCGTCAAGGCGCTGAATGCACCAACGTTCCAAACAGCAATCGGGGCCATCTCGCCCCTTCAAGCGATTATCCTGGCTGCCCGGCCCGATCTGAACAGCATCACGGGAACCCAACCAGCCAAAAAGCTGCTTTTCGAAAACTGGCTGCGCTTGCATGGCGTTTACGAACACTCCCTCCTCGGCGTGTTGGATGCGGGGGCGCTGAAAACGCTAATGAAGCTACCAGCATCCGGGGGACGCGATACACAAGATGCCGTGGTACCGCACCGGCAAGAGGCCGCGGTGATTCTACCAGAGCGCCTAATTGACCCACCGTGCGCTGGCACGCACCACATCGACTGCGGCGTGAGCGGAAATATGGAGCGCTACTGCTGCACGGGAGACTGGCACTGGGACCTGATCGGCGCGGCTACCGTCGATTCGAGCATCGTCAGCTTCGCGATGGAGTTTCCGCGCATAGTTGGCGAATTGCACGTATTTGTGGAAACCGCGGCCGACAGCCCGAAAGAAGTGGACATCTGGGTCAATGGCACGAAGGCCCTGCAAAACCCAACAAACTCCTTCCGTGGCGTTAAGAGTGCCTAACGAAACCGGATTTGGGCTGTTGGGAGGGCATGGCAGCCCCCCTTGTTTCCGACGCTCTTTGGGCGATCATTGAACCGCTGATCCCGCCCGAGCCGC
>JAEYOB010000293.1 GCA_023412175.1 Pseudomonadota bacterium
GGGCCTGTTCCTCGCCCACGCGGTGGAGCTGGAATCGGAGGCCGCCGAGCGCTACGACGAGCTGGCCGACAGCATGGAAGCACACAACAACCTCGAAGTGGCCGACCTGTTCCGCAAGCTCGCAGGCGAGGAAGGCGGCCATCTGACGCTGGTTCGCCAGCGGCTTGAGCGCTCCCCCGCCCAGCCCGAGGGTTGGGGCGAGGCTCCCGACCCGCCGAACTATTCGAAGTGACAGAGCGCTCCCGTCACAAGCCGTCTTCAACCGGCCAGCCGGAGCCATCGCTGCACTCACCCCCACACTGGCCAGATAAGCCACTTAGAGGCTTCAGGAGCTTCCCATGTTCGAACATACCACGCAGATCGGCCGCCTACTGCACGAGGATCACGAGCGCTGTCTGAGCGCGTTGCAGAACCTGGAGGCTCTGCTCGGCCGTCAAGGCCCGTCCAAACCGGCTGACCTGAACGACCCCAAGGTCCGCTCGGTGCTGGTCGCGGCCAAGGGAGTGTTGGCGCAGGAAACCGCCACCCACTTTGCCTTCGAGGAAGACCATCTGTTCCCCCTCCTGGCGGAGGTGGGCGAACAGGGCATGCTCCTGACTCTGAAATCCGAACACGACGCCATCGCCCCGCTGGCAGACAACGTGGTGCACCTGATTACGGAGGCGCTGAAGGCGGGTTCCTTCACCCGCGAGCAATGGACAGACGTCCATGCGCTCGGCATGGAATTGGCGGAGCGGCAGATCTTTCATGTGCAGAAAGAGGAGATGGGACTGCTGGCCGGCATCGGCATGATGCTGGAGTCGGACGTGGACTCCCGCCTAGCTGAGACCTACCGGTCAATGGGGTGAGACTCGGCTTGATCACTCCAATACATCGGGAAGTAAGCTTGACCTTGCCCGCCTCTTCGGGCAGGTCCTGTTGCCACGGGGATGAACGCCGCTCCGCGCCTACTTTCCGATCTCGGCGTTCCGCGCCTGGGTGGTGACGTAGCGGACCAGGGAATACTCGAAGGGCGATCCGGTGGCGTAGTATCGGAACCCGACGCGGTACCGGGTATCGATCGGACCGAGCCCGTAGCGGACTCCCTGGTACCAGGTGTCGTTGGCGATGTCAGCGGGTACCACGAGGGAAAGAGTCAGGAAATCGACCGCCGTTCCGACCGCGTCGCGGGCGTTGGAAGGGCCGAGGACCGGCAGGACGAGGTAGGGGCCGGGCTCCACTCCCCAGTACCCCAGCGTCTGCCCGAAATCCTCGTTCTGCCGGGGAATGCCGAAGTCCGACGCGATGTCGAACAGCCCGAGCAGGCCCAACGTCGAATTCAGGGTGAAGCGGAAGAAGGTCGGTACCGCCTTCTCGGCGCTGAGCTGGAACACCGAGTTGGTGAAGTTGCTCACCTCGCCGAGGTTCAGGAAGAAACTTGAAACACGGTCCCGCAGGAAGCGCGGGGTCACGTCCTCGTAAGTCTCCACCACCGGGATGAGGACATGACGGTCGAGCTGGGCGTTGAACTTGTAGATGCCGCGGTTGGTCCCTTCGATCGGATCATAGACGGCGATCGGATCGGCCACGCCGTGCGGCCGCACCATGTCGCCGAGTTGCCGCTGCGGCGGCTCGAAGCTCTGCCGGTCGCCGGCACCGCTTGCGCATCCGGCGAAAAGACAGGCGGCCAGCGCCGAGAGCGGCAGGCGGCGGGCGGGAAAGCGTTTCGGCATGGGCGGGCTCACGGGCCGAAGAAATTGGCGATGTGGGCGGCGACCGCACGATGCTCCAGGTTGCCGACATGGCCGCCGTTCCGGTAAATGCGGGCCCGCGATCCGAAGATCCGGCTCAGTTCTTCAAGGTCTCCAGGCGCCAGGATGACGTCGTCCGCGCTGGTCATAAGCCCGACATTGTCCCGGCGGCGCAGCCAGTTGCCGATGCTGGAGAGGCTGGATCCCTCGATCAGCCCCCGGATGTCTCCGGACGGGCTGCCGGCGAGATAGGCGTCGGTATACAGGTCGTTGAAGTAATCGATGAAGCTGGTCCGCAACGCCACGGCCAGATACTCGGACAGCGGCGTCGTCGATTTGAAGGCCCGGTCGCGGGGGAAGATGTAGCCGGCCCGGCTCATCACGTCGGACGCGAAGATCATGTTCGAGGACGACAGACGGAACGTAAGCCCGATGGTGGTCGCAAGGCGGTCGTCGGTGGGCTGCAGTTCCTCGTAGGCCTTGGTGAGGAAGCTGTCGAACCCGAAGTCCAGGGCGTCGGTGTTCCGGTAGACGGCGGACAGCCGCGCGACCGCCTGGTCCAGGAAGCGGTCGAGGTCGTCGATCCCGTTCTGAAGGCCGCTGAACAGCATGCCGTCCAGGCGCTGGATGGATCGATAGAGGCTCAGCGGCGGATTGATCAGCAGGACGCGCTTGAAGCCGAGGCCGCCCCGCTCCTCGTCCAGCTTCGCCGTGAAGGCGGCGTGCCAAGCCCCGAGGCTGTAACCGGTCAGGTGAATGTCGGAGATCTCGACCCGCCCGGCGATGCGCCGGTGCACACGCTGGATGACGTTGAGAAGGTCGGCGGCATCCGTCGCGGGCTGTCCGGGGCGGAAGTTCGAACCGGCGCTGACGATGAAGTTGGCGTGTGACGGCGACGGCAGGAGCACCACGTGCATCCCGGCGGCGTGAAGGATCCGGCCGAGCGTCAGCATCTTTGCCGCCCCGTCGTCGGCGCCCGTCCCGGCAATCACGAAGACCAGGGGCGCCCGCCTCGGCTGCAGCAGGGTCGAGTAGTAGAGGCTGTCGTGATACCAGAAGCCTTCCGGCCGCTCGCGCCCTTCGAACAGCACCAGCCGGTGGCGCTCCGGTCGCGTCTCGCCAGGGAACTCGACCCGCATCTGCGGCGGCGTGCCCAGGATCGTCGCCACCCACGGGTTGTCATAGGGAAAGTCATAGGCGGGCTCGGGCATGGCGTGCCACTGGCCGGCCGGGCCTGAATCGGACGCGCACCCCGCGGCCAGCAGCAGGCCGGCAGCCAGCGCCGCCGCCCGTCCGGACGATCGGAAACGGCGGAATACCCCGGCCATCATGGCATGAACCGGTGAACGTGATTCAGACGCCGTCATGATGTCCTTGTCGTTCCCAGGGCTTGGATGAACGGAGACCTCTTCGCATCGTACCCCTTATTCGGGGGGCATCGCGCTCCCAATTCCCACACCCTCCGCATTGACATTCGCCGACCAACAATGTAACGTACAGTACAGTTTCTTTAAGGTCTACGAGCATGGCTGCGGAACCCCCGCGGCGCGCGAGACCTCGTGGCGAACGCCGACGCGCCGAGATCCTGGATGCGGCCACCCAGGTCTTCCTGGAGAACGGCTACGGCGGCGCGACCATCGACCTTGTGGTTGCACGGGCCGGCGCATCGAAGGCCACGGTCTACAGCTTCTTCGGCGGCAAGGAAGGGTTGTTCGCCGCCATCGTGGAAGAGCGTGCCGAACAAACCCTGCTGGCCTTCCTCGACATCAGCGTCAGTGACGTTGACGTGCCCACCGCGCTGACCCAGATCGGCCGGCGGTTCATGGAGGTCGCGATGGCTCCCGGCGCGGTCGGCATCTACCGTCTCATCCTGGCCGAAGGCGCACGCTTTCCGGAACTCACCCGGACCTTCTTCCGTCTCGGCCCGGACCGCATCTGCGCCTATCTCGCCAGCGTCTTCATGAACTGGCAGCAGCGCGGCCTCATTGCCGTCGAGGACCACGCGCTCACCGCGGCGCAGTTCCTGGATGCGGTGCGCGGCGACCTGCTCCTGCGGGTGGTGGCCGGTGTCCCCCCGGACGATCTGGAAGCCGCGGTCGAACGCCACGTCCGCAACGCCGTCCGCACCTTCTGGACGGCTATCCGACCGGAAGGAGGACCATCATGAGCCGGGATACCCTGCCTGCGCGCGGAACGCAGCGTTCGGTACTTCTGACTGTCTGTCGCGGAGCGGAACATGACATTGGATAAGCGCTCGATCCTGCGGATCGCCTTGATCATCGCCGCTGTGGCCGTCGCCGCCTTCGCTTGGCAATCGCTCAAGCCGAAGGGGCTTCCGGAGGGGATCGCCAGCGGCAACGGGCGCATCGAGGCGGTCGAGATCGACATCGCCGCGAAGACGCCGGGCCGGATCAAGGACATCCTCGTGAACGAAGGGGAATTCGTCAAAACCGGCCAAGCCCTGGCCCGGATGGACACCGCCGTTCTGGAGGCGCAACGCAAGGAGGCCGAGGCGCAGCTCAAGCAGGCGCTCATCGGCATCGAGACCGCCCGCAGCCTCGTGCGGCAGCGCGAGGCCGAGAAGGTCGCGGCGGCGGCGGTGATCGCGCAGCGTGAAGCCGAATTGGACGCGGCAAAAAGCCGTCTCGCACGGTCGGAGCAGTTGGCCGCGCAGAACACCGTCTCCCGCCAGGTGCTCGACGACGACCGGGCCAAGACTCAAGGGGCGAAGGCCACGGTCAGCGCCGCGCAGGCCCAACTGGCGGCGGCGGAAGCCGCCATCGGCGCGGCGCAGTCCCAGGTCGTGGACGCCGAGGCCGCCAGCGAGGCCGCCCGCGCGACCATCCAGCGCATCGACGCCGACATCGATGACAGCCTTTTGCGCTCGCCGCGCGACGGGCGCGTGCAGTATCGCGTCGCGCAACCCGGCGAGGTGCTCTCCGCCGGCGGCAGGGTCCTCAATCTGGTCGATGTCGGCGACGTCTACATGACCTTCTTCCTGCCGACGGCACAGGCCGGCCGCGTGGCGCTTGGAAGCGACGTGCGTCTGGTGCTCGACGCCGCACCCCAATACGTGATCCCGGCACACGCAAGCTTCGTCGCCGACGTCGCCCAGTTCACACCCAAGACGGTGGAGACCGCCGACGAACGCCAGAAGCTGATGTTCCGGATCAAGGCGCGGATCGAACCGGAGTTGCTCCAGAAACACCTTCAACAGGTCAAAACCGGCCTGCCCGGCATGGCGTATGTGCGGATCGATCCGGCGACCGAGTGGCCCGCCGAACTGCAAGTAAGGCTGCCGCAATGAACGCCCCGGATCCCTCTGGAACGGCCGCGACGGTGGCGGTGGCGCGCTTGCGCGACGTCGGCCTGCGCTACGGCACCGTACACGCCCTCGACGGCATCAGCCTGGACATACCGGCGGGCCGCATGGTCGGACTGATCGGCCCGGACGGCGTCGGCAAGTCGAGCCTGCTTTCGCTGATTGCCGGCGCCCGCAAGGTGCAGACGGGACGGGTCGAAGTGCTCGGCGGCGATATCGGCGACGCGCGGCACCGCCAGGCGGTCGGCCCGCGCATCGCCTATATGCCGCAGGGTCTCGGCAAGAATCTTTACCCGACGCTTTCCGTCTTCGAGAACATCGACTTCTTCGGGCGCCTGTTCGGGCATGACCGCGCTGAGCGGGCGCGCCGGATCGCCGAACTGGTCGAAAGCACGGGCCTGGCCCCCTTCGTGGACCGGCCGGCGGGCAAACTCTCGGGAGGCATGAAGCAGAAACTCAGCCTCTGCTGCGCGCTGATCCATGACCCGGACCTGCTGATCCTGGACGAGCCGACCACCGGCGTCGACCCGCTCTCGCGCCGTCAGTTCTGGGACCTGATCGCGCGCATCCGCATCGACCAGCCCGGCATGAGCGTGCTGGTGGCGACGGCCTACATGGAGGAGGCGGCGAGCTTCGACTGGCTGGCCGCGATGGACGCCGGCCGGGTGCTCGCCGCCGGCACTGCCCAGGATCTGCTGGCGCGCACCGGCACCGCGTCGCTCGAAGCGGCATTCATCGCTCTGCTGCCGGACGAGAAGCGCCGAGACTACCAACCGGTCGTGATCCCGCCGCGCGATGCCCATGCGGACGACGAAGTCGCCATCGAGGCGCAGGGTCTGACGAAGCGGTTCGGCGACTTCGTCGCGGTCGACCACGTCAGCTTCCGGATCGGCCGCGGCGAGATCTTCGGTTTCCTCGGTTCGAACGGTTGCGGCAAGACGACGACGATGAAGATGCTGACCGGCCTGCTGCCGGCCAGCGACGGGCAGGCATGGCTGTTCGGCCGGGCGGTCGACCCCGACGACCTGGAAACCCGTCACCGGGTCGGCTACATGTCGCAGAGCTTCTCGCTCTACACCGAACTGACGGTGCGGCAGAACCTTGAGCTGCACGCCCGGCTGTTCCAGGTGCCCGCCGCGGCGATCCCCGGCCGCGTCGAGGAGATGACACGCCGCTTCGGCCTCGGCGAGATCATCGACGCGCTGCCGGACGCCCTTCCCCTCGGCCAGCGCCAGCGCTTCTCCCTGGCGGTGGCGATGATCCACAAGCCGGAGATGCTGATCCTCGACGAGCCGACGTCCGGCGTCGATCCCGTCGCCCGCGACGCCTTCTGGCAGATCATGGCCGACCTCGCCCGCCACGACGGCGTGACGATCTTCATCTCGACCCACTTCATGAACGAGGCCGAGCGCTGCGACCGCATCTCATTGATGCACGCGGGCCGCGTCCTGGTCAGCGACGCGCCGGCGGCGCTGATCGAGAAGCGCGGCGCGGCGACGCTGGAGGAGGCCTTCATCGGCTACCTCGAAGACGCCGTATCCGAGACCGCCCCGGCCGAGGCGAACCCGGTGAAGACGCCCGCCCCGACCGAAGCGGCGCAGCTCCGGCCGGGCAAAGAGAAACGGCACCATGCCTTCGATCCCCGGCGCATGCTCAGCTACGCCCGCCGTGAGTCCCTGGAACTGCGCCGCGATCCCGTGCGCGCGACACTCGCCCTGCTGGGCAGCGTCATCCTGATGTTCGTCATGGGGTACGGCATCAGCATGGACGTGGAGGACCTGACCTTCGCGGTGCTGGACCGCGACCAGACCGGCACCAGCCGCGACTACACGCTCAACATCGCCGGCTCGCGCTATTTCGTCGAGCGGCCCCCGATCGTCGATTATGCCGAGATGGATCAGCGCATGCGGTCGGGCGAGCTGAGCCTGGCCATCGAGATCCCCTCCGGCTTCGGACGCGACGTCGCGCGCGGCAAGCCGGTCGAGATCTGCGCCTGGATCGACGGCGCCATGCCGCAGCGCGCCGAAACCGTGCGCGGCTATGTCCAGGGCATGCACGCCCAGTGGCTGACCGAGAAGGCATCGCAGACATCAGGCGGAGCCGCCGCATCCACCCCCGCCACCATCGAGACCCGCTTCCGCTACAACCCCGACGTCAAGAGCCTGGAGGCGATGGTGCCGGCGGTGATCCCGCTGTTGCTGATGCTGCTCCCGGCCATACTCACCGCGCTCAGCGTGGTGCGCGAGAAGGAGCTCGGCTCCATCGTCAACTTCTACGTGACCCCGGTCACCCGTCTGGAATTCCTGCTCGGCAAGCAACTCCCCTACATCGCGCTGGCGATGCTCAACTTCGCCCTGCTGGCGCTGCTCGCCGTCACCCTGTTCGGCGTGCCGCTGAAGGGCAGCGTCGCGACGCTGACTGCGGCGACCCTGGTCTACGTCACCGCCGCCACCGCCATCGGCCTGCTGATCTCCACCTTCATGCGCAGCCAGATCGCGGCGCTGTTCGGCACTGCGGTGCTCACCATCCTGCCGGCGGTGCAGTTCTCCGGCATGATCAACCCGGTCTCCTCCCTGGAAGGGGCCGGCGCACTGATCGGTCAGCTCTACCCCACCACCCACTACCTGACCATCGCCCGCGGCACCTTCTCGATGGCGCTCGGCTTCGCCGACCTGGGCATGTCGTTCATCCCGCTCCTGCTCGCCGTTCCGGTGCTGCTCGGGTTGAGCGTCGCGCTGCTGAAGAAACAGGAGGCCTGAGGTGCGTGCCGCCAACATTTTCAACCTCGGCATCAAGGAGCTGCGCAGCCTCGCCCGCGATCCGATGATGCTGGCGCTGATCGCCTACTCTTTCACCTTCGCAATCTACAGCGCGGCGACGGCGATGCCGGAAACGCTCAACAAGGCCCCCATCGCCATCGTGGACGAGGACCGGTCGCCACTCTCGGCCCGCATCGCCGGCGCCTTCTACCCGCCCTACTTCGCCCCGCCGGAGACGATCACCCAGGCCGAGATGGACGCCCGGATGGACGCCGGGCTCGACACCTTCGCGCTCGACATCCCGCCCGAGTTCCAGCGCGACCTGTTGGCCGGGCGGATGCCCACCATCCAGCTCAACGTCGATGCGACGCGCATGAGCCAGGCCTTCACCGGCAGCGGCTACGTGCAGAGCATCGTCACCGGCGAGGTGCGGGAGTTCGCCGACCGCTACCGGGCGGACACGACGCCACCGGTGGACCTCGTTCTGCGGGCACGCTTCAATCCGGAACTCAACAAGGTCTGGTTCGGCAGCGTGATGGAGGTGATCAACCAGGTCACCATGCTGTCGATCATATTGACCGGCGCCGCCCTGATCCGCGAGCGGGAGCACGGCACCATCGAGCATCTGCTGGTGATGCCCGTCACCCCGTTCGAAATCATGACCAGCAAGGTCTGGGCCATGGCCCTGGTGGTGCTCGCCGCCTGTTCCCTGTCGCTGGTCTTCGTGGTGCAGGGGCTGCTGGCCGTCCCCATCGAGGGTTCCGTCGCGCTCTTCCTGGCCGGTGCCGCTCTGCACCTGTTCGCGACGACCTCGATGGGGATCTTCCTGGGCACGGTCGCCCGCTCGATGCCGCAGTTCGGCCTGTTGCTGATGCTGGTGCTGCTGCCGCTGCAGATGCTGTCCGGCGGCACGACGCCGCGTGAGAGCATGCCCGAGGTGGTTCAGTTCGTGATGCTGGCGGCGCCCACCACGCATTTCGTCGCGCTGGCGCAGGCCATCCTCTATCGCGGGGCGGGACTCTCCGTTGTCTGGCCGCAGTTCGCGGCACTCGCCCTGATCGGCTCGGTTCTGTTCGGCTACGTGCTCGCACGCTTCCGCAGCACCATCGGCACGATGGCGTAGAATCGAGGGTCATACTAGGTCCCGATGACCCCAACTCATCGGGAC
>JAEYOB010000319.1 GCA_023412175.1 Pseudomonadota bacterium
CCCCATGGCCCGGCCCACTACACGGGTGGGGGGCGCGGGGGGGGGCGCGGACGCCTCGGGCGCTGGCGGCGGGGGTGCCGGACGGCGCCGCGTCACATCCAGACGCGCGCGTTCCAGTTCCACCGACGGCACCACGCCCAACTCGCGGGACAGCAAGGCGCGGCAGTGCTCGTATTGCCCCAGAGCGTCGCGGCCGCGTCCAAGCCGGCCAAGGATGCGCACCACCGCGGCATGCGCGGACTCGCAGGTGGGCTCGGCCGCCGCAAGGGTGCGCGCATAGTTGAGGGCGGATTCCGGCGCCTGCGCTTCCAGGCGAACCACCAGGGTGCCGAGCACGGCCATGCGCCGCCGGGCGAGAGCCTCGCGTTCCGCCGCGCACCATTCCCAGAACCGATAGCAGCCGGTGAGATCGAGGCCCTCGAGGAAATCGCCCCGCAACATGCCCGCCGCCGTCGCGAGCCGCTCGGTGGAGGCCACCGACGGGTCGTCGCCGACCAGCCTCGCGACGTCGACGACATCGATGCCGATGCCGGTGCCGTCGAACGCGACCTGGCGCCGGTCGCCCACCAGCCGCGTTCCCGGCACCCCCTCGAGGAGAGGCCGCAGCTTCGTCAGGCTCCAGCGCAGAGCCGCGCGCGGATCGTCCGGCCCGTCCCACAGCAGGTCGCACAGACGCTCACGGGTATGCGGACAGCCGGTGGCGACGAGGAAGCCGAGCAGGGCCCGCGTCTTCCGGGAGGCCGGCAACACCACGCTGCGGCCGTCGCGGATCACCTGCAATTCGCCGAGCAGGCGGATGTGAAGGCCGGTTGCGGTCATCGGACCCGTCTCGGCATTCCAACGATCGCTCCAACGAAGGCTCATACGACCGCATCCGTACAGTACCAGCCGGCTCCGACCCGCGGCAACGCGGCGGACGGATGGCCAGACAACCCGAATTGGGAGAGCCCCCATGACCGTACAGACCGCACCCGTCTTCGACCCGGTCGCCTACAAGACCACGACCCGCGCGCAATGGCAGCAGACGGCGAAGGCGTGGAATGACTGGGGACCACTGCTGCACCGCTGGCTCGGCCCCGCCACCGAACTGATGCTCGATATGGCGGAGATCGGACCGGGACAGCGCGTCCTCGACGTCGCGGCCGGCGCAGGTGACCAGACGCTGCAGATCGCCGGACGGGTGGGACCGCAGGGCTACGTGCTGGCGACCGACATCGCCTCGAACATTCTTGATTTCGCGGCCGACAACCTGCGCAAAGCTGGGTGCCATTATTGCGAAACGCGCGTTATGGACGGCGAGGCGCTGGAGGTGGACGAGGGCTCGTTCGACGCTGTGTTGTCGCGCGTCGGCCTCATCTACCTACCGGACCAGGTGAAGGCGCTGGAGGGCATGCGGCGGGCCGTGAAGCCGGGCGGGCGCGTCGCCGCGATCGTCTATGGGCGTGCCGAAGCGAACGGCTTCTTCGCGACGCCGGTGTCGATCATCCGGCGCCGCGCGCAGCTGCCGCCGCCGCTGCCCGGGCAGCCCGGCCCGTTCAGCCTCGGCGCTCCCGGCGTCCTGGAGGATCTTTACCGCCGCGCCGGCTTCCAGAAGGTCGAGACGATCTCGGTGAACGCGCCATTGCACCTGGGATCGGCGGCCGAATGCCTGCGCTTCGAGCAGGAGTCGTTCGGCGCCCTGCACCAGATGCTCGCTAACCTCGACGCGCAAGGCCGCCAATCCGCATGGGACGAGATCGCCGAGGCCCTGCGCGCCTACGAAACCGATGATGGCTTCGTAGGCCCGTGCGAGCTGCTCATCGCCGTTGGAACCCGGTGAGGGGAGGCCGTCATGAAGGAGCCGATCTGAGCCGGCCAGCAATGACGGCGGCTTGAAGGCCGCCGTCCCCTTTGCCCACACTCCCGATCCCGGCGGCGACCGCATATGGAGCTTCGTGCCGGTGGCGGGCACCCGGGCTCACGCGGCCGGAACCTCCTCCGCGCGCCCCGCACCGCCCGACGTCGCAAGAAAGAACCCGACCGCACAGACGGACACGACTGCGCCGAAGACGGCCGAAACGCCGAGCACCGCCGGGAAGGCGCTCCACCCGTGCAGCAGGGCGATGAGCGGCACGGCGAGGCCGCTCGTGGTGAAGCCGAGGAAGTAGCGCACACTGAACGCCTTGGCGCGCAGCCGGGACGGCACGTAGCGCGCCACCATCGCGTCGTTGACGACCACCTGCCCATAGATGGCCGCCATGGCGAGGACAAGGCCGGCGAGCAGGGGAACGCCTGTGGTCGCGGCCGCAAGCCCGAGCCCGACGGGTTGCAGCACGGCCAGCCCCGCGAAGACCGCCGGCAGGGGGAAGCGGTCGACGAGCCGGCCCATGAGGAGTTGGGTCAGCGCCCCGAACACGAAGACGATGGTGGCCAGCGAGCCCGTGAGCGCGAGCGGCAGCGCCAGCCCCAGGCGCTCGTCCAGCACCTTCGGCAGAGTGATCGTGGTGACGTTGAACGTCATGCCGCCGGCGACGATCGCGACGGCAAAGATCGCAAGCAGCAGGAACGGATGGGCAACCGGGATCGTCGGCGCCGTGCCTTTGCCCTTGCCGTGCCCGTCCCCATCCCCCGGCACCAGCGCCATGAAGGCGGCCCCGGCCGCGAGGCACACCAGACCCGGCACCACGAAGGCCGCCCGCCAGCCGAGCCACGCCGCGATCAGCGCCGTGACGCCCGAGGCGAAACCGGCCCCGAGATTGCCCCACACCCCGTTCCAGCCCAGGTCGCGCCCGAGGCGTCGGGCGTGGCTCACCAGCATGGCCGAGCCGATCGGATGGTAAATCGCCGAGAACATGCCCAGCACGAGCAGCCATCCCGCGATGGCGACCGGCGTGGAGACGGCGGCGAGGCCGAGGAGCGAGAGCCCACAACCGCCGAAGAAGGCCGCCAGCAGGTTGCGCCGCCCCCAGCGTTCCGCGAGCCAGCCCATGGGCAGGGAGAACAGGCCGAATGCGACGAAGGTGCCCGTTGAGAGACCGATCAGCGCCGCATAGGTCAGTCCCAACTCGGGCGCCATCGCGAGCACGGCCGTGGGGTAGATCAGGAGCACGAAGTGGTCGAGCGCGTGGGCGATGTTCACGAACAGGATCGTGCGGCGGGACAGGATGTCGGGGACCATTGCCTTCCTTCCGGCGTGCGGGGCCAAGGTTTTCATATAGCTTGACCCGCTCGCGGCGTGGGGCCAATCTCGGCAGCGTTCGGGCCAAACCGCGCGCGGCCGCCATGCGTTCGACCCTCGCCGACGATTACCAGGACGTGCCTCGCCCCGTTGCGGTGATGGCGAAGGACTTTCTGCCCGGCGCTACGACGGGGCGGCACGCCCATCCTCGCGCCCAGCTCCTGTACGCGACCGCCGGGCTGATGGTTGCGACCACCGAGGACGGAACATGGGCGGTCCCGGCGGGCCATGCCCTTCTGATTCCGCCCGGCGTCATGCACGAGGTCGCCATGCATGGCGCGGTGTCAATGCGCACGGCCTATCTCGCCCCGGAGGCGCTCGGGGCCGTGCCGCCCGCCTGCCGGGTCCTGCGAGTCTCGCCGCTCCTGGACGCCGCCCTCGTTGCGCTCACCGGCGAAGCGATCCTCTATGACCCGGCCGGGAGGGGTGGACACCTGGCGGCACTGGTGCTGGACGAGATCGACCGCGCTCCCGACACGCCGTTCGCGCTGCCTCTGCCGCAGGACCCGCGCCTGCGGCGGCTCTGCCGCGCACTGATTGACGATCCCGGCCTGGACGGCGGCATCGACGCCTGGGCAGAAGAGGTGGGGGTGAGCCGGCGGACGCTCACCCGGCGCTTCCGCAAGGAGACGGGCCTGAGCTTCGGCGCGTGGCGCCGCCGCGTCCGCCTGCTTGAGGCGCTGACCCGGCAGGCCCGTGGGGCCGCCATGCAAGAGGTGACGGCCGCGGTCGGCTACCGGAGTCCGCGCGCCTTCCAGGCCATGATGCAGCGGACCTTGGGAACCCTCGCACGGGACTCCTGAACTTTGCGGACAGGCCCTGACGCGGCTTCGGCGGCCTCCGTTTGACCGGGCGGGATGACGTTGTCCCGCGGCCAGTGGAGCGGTGGGCCCGGAAGATGAAATTCATTTCATGTCGCGGAAAGGCCGCTGTGAGGAGCGGGGCGGTAGACATTGTCCTCGGAACGCCGATTCCGAACAACGATGCCTTCCAAGGAGATTGCCCCATGACCACCGCCCACCATGCCGGCCGCGGCGCGCCGAAGCGCCGGCTGCGCCACACGGTTGCCGCCGTCCTGCTGGGCACGACCATACTGGCGGGGACGGCGGCGTTCGCCGTTC
>JAEYOB010000376.1 GCA_023412175.1 Pseudomonadota bacterium
GTGCCAGGTTGGCGTTGGCATGGGCGAGCAGCGCGGCGATCTCGGCGTTCGCTCCGGGCGTGCCCGACGGCGTTCCGGCCGCCCCGGGCGCCCGAGCCACGACCGGATCCCGAACGCGCACCGGAACTCTGGCCACCTGGGTGAAGGCAGCCGCGAGTTCATGCAGCGTCATCGGCACCTGGGTGACGTAGCTGAAGCCAGCTGGGGCTTCCAGCCGGGCAGGCAGGGGATCTCCGTTCGACGTCGGCGTGAAGACGGTTCCGCCGTAGGCGCCGCGATGTTCCCGCACCGGATCGGCCGAGGCGCGCCGTCCCGGCTCCTGTGCGTGCTCCGCCAGCACCGCCGCGCCGAGTGCCTGGCCGGTGGCGGCTTTCTTCGCGTCGAGAGCGGTGCAGCCGGACAAAACGGCGGCCGCGGTTCCGGCCAGCAGGGAAAGCCGGAAGAAACGAACAAGCATGGAACAAGCCACATCAGCCTCCGGTGTCGTCGGTCGCGGGCACGACGACGAGCGTCCGCTGCTCCGGCCAGGAATCACCGACCGGCCGCAGCGGCGCGCCACGGAACGCGAGCAGTGCCTCGCGCACGGCGGCCCGGACATCGAGATCTCCCGGCAGGCTGACGTCGACCTCCCATTCGTAGGACCCCGGGATCTTCCACACGAGCCGCCAGCACGCGCTCGACAGCCATCGGCGCAGGACGGCCTCCAGGCTCTCGCCTTGACGAGCCCACCATTTGTCCGGAGGCGCGGGTTCGCAATCCAACGGCGGTTTGACCGGCTCTGCCGCGGGAGATGGGGGTGTCAGCTGGATCGGAGCCGACACTTTCTGCGCCAGCGCCGCCATCTGCAGATTCAGGCGGTCGAGCTGGGCACCGACGGAGCTGGTCGCGGCGAGCACACCGGCGACCTGGGCTGCCTGGGCCGGCTGACCGATCCGCTGCCCGAGTTCCGCGGTAATCCCCGAAAGGGTATCGAGACGAGCTGCCGGGTCAGGGAGCGCTTCAATCCTTTGAGCAAGGCCGGCAACCGCCGTTGACGTTCCGACCTGCTCGACGATCAGGCTGTCGAGACGGGTCGCCAGAGAAGAGCCGGGCCCGGTCACAAGCACGGCCCCGGTGGCGGCGGCAAGCACGACCGCCGCACCCGCGAATCGTTTCAACGTCCGGCGGCGTCCATGTGACCTGCGTTCCGCTAGCACGCGAAGCTCACGTTCCCGCGCCCGCGCCACCCTCTTGCGTTCGCGATCCTTGGCGCGAAGCGCTTCCTGACGGTTGATCACCACGTCGACAGGGGCCGTCACGCCGCGTGTGATCAGCGCACCCGCATCGGACCTTGGCCGGTCCGGCACGGCAGCCGGCAGCTCGACGTATTCGACGTCGATCAGGGTTGTCGAGGGGGGGTTCGTTACACCGCTCACGCAGGGCCTCTTCCGCTTCTTCGCAGCAGACAGCCTACGTAGTCAGCCTACGTAGCCAGCCTTCGTAGACAGTCTACGGAGCGGGTCTTCCGGATTTCGAGCACCGGCGTTGCCGATCCTGCAGCGCCGTCGTCGGAAAACCGGCCGTGCGGAGTCTGGCTCGGAGCCGGCCTGCATGGCGGCGGCCCCTCCGAGGAAGCGAGCGCGATTTGGCACGCCGGAACATGAGGGACCGGCGTCGCAGATTGGCGCTGACCGCCCTCGCCTACCGTCGGCTCAACCGGCTTCAGCGTGGCGTCCGAGCAGGTACTGCCGCAGACGGCCTGTCGGCCAGGCATCCTTACGGGCGCTGGTCAGCGTGGCGGCATCGATCACACCGGCCTCGACCAGCTGACCGAGAATGGCGCGGCGGCTCCGTCCCGCATCTATGCCGGCCAGTTCGCACACTGCGACGAAGTCGGCGTCGAGCTCAGGCGTGCCGCCGATGAACCACCCGAGCGCTTCCGCCTGCACATGCGCCCGCCCCCAATCCTCCCCCCGCCCCTTCGACCGGCACTGGTTGCGCGGCACACGCCCGTAGGCGTCCTGAAGCGCCTGTTCGATCACCGCGGCACCAAGATGCCGCACGTCATCGCCGGTGGGCGGTTTGAGGGGAACCTGCATTCCAGGCGGTTGCTGGGGCGGGGCCCCAGGCGGTTGCGGGGGCGGCGCCAAACATTTCGGATCCGTCACTTTCGGACCGGACATGCAGAGCTTGAGGCCGCTGCGCGGCGCTTCATCGGCGACAACGCATCCAGAGGAGGCAGCGGCTAGGAGCATCTTCGACCCGGCAAATGTGTTTCCATCCGCGGTGATTATCCGAAAATGCCGAATCACCCGTCCAGCCCGGAGCGATTTCGCCCCGATTACGCATGTATGTCCCAGGTGGAGGCGTCGAAAGCGTCACACCGCCTGCTGGTTGAACTGCATGCAGCGTCGTTGCTGGGGGGCAGGTATGAAAAAATCGCACTATATTTAGCCGGATTGTCGAAATACACACGCATCCGTTTTTAAGATGGGTGCTCCCTGCAACGAAAGCGGGCCGGCCGGCATTCGGCCCGCATGGGTTGCACCATGGTGCGACACCATGCCGCAGCCCACCATTTGCCCTACGTCCCATAGTGGCTGTGCACCCGACGCGAGGGTTCGCCACACAGCGGGCAGCTGACCGCTGACGATCTCGGTGTGGTCAGAACGATGACGCGCTCGGCGCAGGGGACAACGTGCTGGTCCAGCACGGGTCCGTTCAAGATACGTGTAAAAATCGGTCACAAGGGCTCTTCGAAGGGAAGAGGCCGTGGATTGAGCGGCTCTGGCAGGTCGTTCATGTCGAGGACGTATTGGCCGAAGCGGCGGACGTGCTCGCGCGTGTAGGGGCTGAGGCGGGCGACGAGGCTCGGGGTGACGGAGATGCCGTCCTCGGCCATGGACGATAGGACCGTGGTCAGGTCGGTGACGTTGGATAGCATGATCGTGTTGGCGACAAGGCTGGCGTATTTGAGCTGCTTCTCCTGTTCGACGGGATCGCCGCTCTTGATCACCGGCCCGCCGAAGGAGACCCAATCGAGGAAGTCGTTGTAGGCTTCGATCTTGGTCGTTTCAGCGCGGATGCTCTGGCGGATGTCCGGGACCGAAATGTAGCGCAGAAGAAAAAGCGTGCGCTCAACACGGCCAAGCTCACGGAAGGCGCGGTAGAGCCGGCTTTTCCGGTTGTAGGAACCGAGCTTTCGCAGCAGCATCGACGGCAGGACCCGGCCGGCCTGGATCGAGAGCACCACCTGCATCATGTCCTGCCAATGCGTGGTGATCAGCTGCCAGTCGATCTCGCGGCTGAAGAGGGCGTCGATATGCTGGTAGCGGACGCCGTTGGCGGGCCGATAGAAGGAGACATCGGCCCAGTTGCGCATGCGCGGCATCAGCTTGATGCCGAGGAGACGACAAAGGCCGAAGACCGGCTCGCTCTGGCCCTGGGTGTCCGCGTGGAGGGTATCCGGCCGCAGTTCGGATCGGTTTTTCAGGAGGGCGTCGAGAATGTGGACCGCCTCCCAGACGCCGCAGGAAATGAAGGTGGTGAACAGCGCGATGTAACTGTCGGCGATATGGTGGTAGGCGATGCCGCCGTAGCCGCCATACCGGATGTGGCGCGAGCCGAGGAGATTGTTCTCGCGAAGCTTCACATGCGTGCCGTCGGCGATCGCCGCGCGGCCGTCGCCCCAATGCCGCGGCAACGCGAAGCGGGTGTATTGGCCGATCACGTCGGCCATCGCGGCCTCCAGCTTGTCGGCGTTGATGTGCTGGGCGTTGATCCGGCGCAGCGCCGGCGCCGTGGCGATGTCGGGGGCGTGGCGCGCGGTCTGGAGGGGGCCGAGATTGCAGCCATAGCCGAAGATGGCGAAGAGATAGCGCTGCACGGCGTGAGCCAGCTTGGGATCCGAACCGGACGGCGGGCCGAAGTGGCGGGTGTAACCGCTCCAGTGTTCGGTATGCTTGAGAATGTCGAGCAAGTGGCGTTCCGGCATGCGGGCGCGGATTTCCCGTTCGAAGTCCGCCAAGCCCTCCGGCTCGCGTGCTGCCTGCTGCTTTCTCAGATGGGGCGTGCCATCGGCGTCGAGTGTCAACTCGGTGTTGTTCGGGAAGTCGGCGTCCACTTCGGCCGCGGTTTGGGTCAGCTGGTCTTTCAGCTGAGCGACAAACGCCTCGGCGTTCTCCGGCATGGCCAGGAGGCTGCAGTAGGGTGCCAGCCGTGGCGCGCAGTCCGGCCAGGGCAGCAGCTGATCACGGTAGTCGGCGAACGCCTCGGCGCCAACGACGTAGAGATCCCCGGCCTGAAGGGCGTCGGCCAGGTGGATGAAGACGCAGACCTCCAGGGCCCGCCGGTCGACAACCGGACTCTCCGATCGGCGCTTGACGACGAAGCTGCGCCACCGCTGCGACGCGAAGCCGAGGTCGAGCGCGTGCGGCAGGTTATCACGGCGCGACCGGCGATGCTCGGCCACCATCGTCAGCGCGTCCAACAGGCTGCGATCCTGCGTGGCGGATCGAATGTCCATCAAATCGAGCAGTCGGAACAGCAGGCTCCGGGTTCGGGCATGAATGGGCCAGAGCAGCGCCAGGTCGTTGTTGCCATGCCAAGCGGCGACGGTCTCGCAGTGCTCCGCCAAGCGGTCGATGCCGCCTTGTTCGGTCAGCAGGGTCCGGACGTGGCGTCCAAAGGCGACGTCGGTTTCCTCGGCTTTCGCCGTGTTGAGCACTTGCCCGAAAATGGCAATCAACCGCTCTTCGAGATCGCGGTTCTGGTCATGGAGGGCGGCGAGCTTTTCCTTGGCCGCCGCCTGGGTGCGCCGAACGCGGCGGACCAACATCTCGATCAACTCGTCACGGCAGCGGGTGCGGGCCTGACGGATCAGGCTGAGCAGAAGCGTGTGCCGCTTGCCCCGCTGGATCATGTCAAGAAGCTCGCCGGCTTCGAGCGCGGCGGCTTCCGCCGCGAACTGGCGGAGCTTGGTGTGGGAAATCCCTTCCAAAAGCCGGTCGGCATCGAGCAGACCGGTCAGCCAGGCGAGGCGTTCGGTCCAGAGCGTGATCGTCTCGAAACGCGCCGGCCCAGGCGTCTGCTTGAGGCGATTGAACGGCGTGGTGGCGCCGTCGGGCGGCACCACCAGCAAGGCGTCGAGCACCGCCATGATTTCTGCCGACAGCCGTGCCGCGACACGCTCGTACATCCGCTCATGAACCCGGCTGCGCAGGTGGTTGACCAACCGGTCAAGGGTACTGAACGCCGGCAGGTCGATCGCCGCGCCGCTCAACGCCTCGATGGCCCGATTGATCAGGTCGGCCGGATCGCTCATAGTTTCGGCCGCCGCGAGCACGGTGGTCCCGACCAGGGCCTCTCCCGCGTCGGCATAGGACGCGGCACCGAGATAGGCCCGAACCGCTGCCCGGTAGCGGTACAGGGTTTTGGTCCCGCTGTCCTCAAGCCGGAGTGGCGGAGGGGCCGTCAGCGCCGGTTGCTTCGCCAGATGCGTGACAATACCGGCGTTGACATCCTCGAGCGCCGGGAAGAAGCCGAGGTCCTGCCGCGTTTTTAGCAGGACGCGGAAAAAGGGCTGTGCGGCGACGGGTTGTCGTGATTCTCTCTCCTGGCACAGGACACGGACTGAGAGGGAAGGATGCGGGGCTCGGACGAACGCAGCGAGGGTCTGTTCAGCTACGTGAGCTGTGAGGCGCGGGTTCCGCCCGCTCACCCGTTGCGGCCGATCCGGGCCATCGTAGACGAGGC
>JAEYOB010000378.1 GCA_023412175.1 Pseudomonadota bacterium
GCTGGACCCCGAGGAGACGGCCCCGCAGGCCGACGCCAGGGCGCGTTCGGCGCCCGGCCCGGGCGACACGCCGCGGCTGGTGGTGGTGGTCGAGGACGATTCCATCGTGCTGACGGCGCTGGAGGCGCTGCTGACCGAGTGGGGCTACGACGTGCTGCCGTCCAGTTCGGGTGCCGAGGCGGTGGA
The DNA here is from genome assembly GCA_023412175.1 of Pseudomonadota bacterium. GTDB lineage: Bacteria > Pseudomonadota > Alphaproteobacteria > Azospirillales > Azospirillaceae > Azospirillum. The sequence goes on from JAEYOB010000378.1 coordinate 187, forward strand.
GCGCATCCAGGCCGGCGGGCGGCTGCCGGACGTCCTGATCAGCGACTACCGCCTGCGCGACGGCGAGGTCGGCACCCAGGCGATCCGCCGGATCCGCGAGTCCTGCGCGCATCCGATCCCCGGCGTGCTGCTGACCGGCGAGACGGCCGGCGCCGCGCTGCGCGACGCCGCGGCCGAGGGCCTGCTGGTGGTGCACAAGCCGGTGCTTCCCCACGAACTGGACGACGCGCTGCGCCAGCAGATGCTGGCGGGGGTGTAGGCAGTCAGGGAAGAGGCGCCGGCGCCTTCCTGCGCCGCGGGACCGCCAGCTCGGCCAGCCGCACCGGCCGGAAGCCCCAGACATCGACGCCGACGTCGATCTGGCGGGGCAGGGGCTTGAGCTGGCCGTGGCTGTGGCCGTGCAGGTTCAGGGCCCCCTTGTTCATGCCGTTCCAGGTGCGGAACGGGTAGTGGCACAGCACGAGGTGGGTATCCTCGACGCGGATCTCCGCGTAGTTCCCGACGCTGGCCCAGCCGGGCAGGGCCAGAGTCTGCGGGCCGTCGTTGTTACCGGCGATCAGGTGCTTGGTGCCGTTCAGCCGGTCGAGCAGGGCCGCCATGGCGTCCGGCCCGGTGCGCAGGGCGAAGTCGCCGAGGTGCCAGACCTCGTCGCCGGGGCCGACGGCGGCGTTCCAGTTCGCCGCCATGGCCTCGTCTATCGCCGCGACGTCGGGGAAGGGGCGCCGGAAGCGGCCGAGCGCGCCGGCGTGGCCGAAATGCGTGTCGCTGGTGAAGAAGACCGCCATCGGTCGTCCTCCGCTGGTGCCAAGGGGGTGGGGCATGCCTTCCCCTTAACGACCGCGCCGGACGACCGGATCACGGCGACGCGGCGGTCAGTGCTTGTGGTCGTGGTCGGACGCCGGGTCCATCAGGCGGTGCATGTGCACGATGAAGTAGCGCATGTGCGCGTCGTCGATGGTGGCGCCGGTGGCGCCGCGCCAGGCCTTCTTGGCCTCTTCGTAGTTCGGGAAGATGCCGACGATGTGGAGCTTGGTGGGATCGACGAACTCCTGGCTGTCCGGCTTGACCAACTGGCCGCCGAAGACGAGGTGGAGCAACTGCTTGTCGGGCATGGCTGACGCGTCCTTGTTTGTTTTGAATGGACCGCTGATTCGCACCCTCTTAGCCGTGCCGTCCCCCGCCTTCAAGTGCAATGATCGCGCGCGAGGATAAACCTCCGGCCCGGCCCGGGGAGCGCCCGCGCGCTTGCATCCATCCGAGGTCGGTCGTAATGTCGCGAGCCGTTTTCCGGCCCGTCTTTCCCACCATCGATCCTTAGGGGCAGCCCCATGTCGATCCTCGCCTCCCGTCTGTCGCGCATCAAGCCGTCGCCGACCATCGCCGTGACCAACAAAGCCCGCGAGCTGAAGGCGGCCGGCCGCGACGTGATCGGGCTTGGCGCCGGCGAGCCGGACTTCGACACGCCGGACAACATCAAGGACGCCGCCGTCAAGGCCATCCAGGCCGGCGACACCAAGTACACCGCCGTAGACGGCACGCCCGCGCTGAAGAAGGCGATCTGCGCCAAGTTCGAGCGCGAGAACGGCCTGAAGTACACGCCCGAGCAGATCTCCGTCGGCGTCGGCGGCAAGCAGGTGCTGTACAACGCGCTGATGGCGACGCTGAACCCCGGCGACGAGGTGATCATCCCGGCGCCGTACTGGGTGTCGTACCCGGACATGGTCGAGCTGGCCGAGGGCACCCCGGTGGCGGTCGAGGGACCGGCCGACAAGGGCTTCAAGCTGCAACCGGAGGATCTGGAGAAGGCGATCACGCCGAAGACCAAGTGGCTGATCCTGAACTCGCCGTCCAACCCGTCGGGCGCCGCCTACACCTGGGACGAGATGAAGGCGCTCACCGACGTGCTGCTCAAGCACCCGCACGTCTGGGTGATGAGCGACGACATGTACGAGCACCTGCTGTACGACGGCCTGACGTTCTGCACCCCGGCCCAGGTCGAGCCGAAGCTGTACGACCGCACGCTGACGGTGAACGGCGTGTCGAAGGCGTACGCCATGACCGGCTGGCGCATCGGCTATGCCGGCGGCCCGAAGGAACTGATCAAGGCCATGGGCGCGATCCAGAGCCAGTCCACCTCCAACCCGACCTCGGTCAGCCAGGCCGCCGCCGTCGAGGCGCTGAACGGTCCGCAAGACTTCATCAAGGAGCGCGCCGAGATCTTCCGGCAGCGCCGCGATCTGGTGGTGTCGATGCTGAACCAGGCGCAGGGCATCAAGTGCCCGACGCCGGAGGGCGCGTTCTACGTCTACCCGTCCTGCGCCGGCACCATCGGCAAGACGACCCCGGACGGCAAGGTGATCGAGACCGACGAGGACTTCGTCACCTTCCTGCTGGAGAGCGAAGGCGTGGCGGTGGTCCAGGGCTCGGCCTTCGGTCTGGCTCCGCACTTCCGGATCTCCTACGCCACCAGCACCCAGGAGCTGGAAGAGGCCTGCGCGCGCATCCAGCGCTTCTGCAACAACCTGCGTTGACGTGACGGGCGGAGGGGGCGGTTCACCGCCCCCTCGCGCCTTTCGGCGTGCCCGGC
>JAEYOB010000493.1 GCA_023412175.1 Pseudomonadota bacterium
GGACGGAACAGAGGAACGCGGCCTTCAGAAGTCTCATGATGCCCTTGTCCATTGGTGTCACGGTCCCGTCCGCCATCACGGCGCGACCGGAGCGGCGAAGGCGTAGCCGCGGAAGCGCATGGTGCGCAGCGGCAGGATTTTTCCCGTATCGGCCTCCACTTTGCGGCGCAGGCGATGCACCAGCAGGTCGAGGCCGCGGGCATCCATGTCCAGGCGTTCGGCCAGGGTCTGGCGGTCGACGATGGCGTCGGGGGTTTCGAAGAAGGGCGACAGGAGGCGGACCTCGGCCTCGGTGAGGGCGATGGCAACCCCGTCCGGCGTCACCAGACGCCAGCGCGTGGCTTCGAGACGCCAGGCCAGGGCCGGTTCGGCCGGCACCCCCCGGCGGCGCATGACCGAGGCGATCGCCGCTTCCAGCTCCCGCATGTCCAGAGGCTTCACGAGATAGAAGTCGGCGCCGGCGTTCAGGCCGAGGATGCGGTCCTCGACCCGGCCGCGCGCGGTGATGACGATGACGCCGGAACGCGGATCGCCGGCCAGCCGCCGGGCGATCGACACACCGTCCTCCTCCGGCAGGCCGAGGTCGAGAAGGACGATGTCGGGGCGCCGGACGGCCATGGCGTCGTCCATCGCCCGGCCGTTTCCGGCCGCCCGCACCGTCATGCCCCGCGCCTGGAGGTAGGAGACGATCTCCTCGCACAGGTCCGCGTGATCCTCGACGACGAGCACATCAAGAGCCATGGCCGGCCTCCCTCACGCCGTTTGCCGGGCGGCTTCGCGATCCGCCGGGAGTGTGTCATGCAACGGCAGGCGCACCGTGAACAGCCCGCCGCCTTCCGGACGATTCCTCACCCCGACCGCCCCGCCATGGGCCGTGACGATGCGGCGGGTGAGGTACAGCCCCAGGCCGGCGCCGGGCACCCGGCTCGTGCCGGCGCAGCGGTAGTATTTCTCGAAGACGCGGTCGCGCTCGTCGTCCGGCACGCCCTGCCCCTGGTCGGCGACGGCCAGCACCGCATCGTCCCCATCGCCCCTAAGCGTCACCGTAACGGTGCTGCCCGGCGGGGAGTACTTCACCGCATTCTCCAACAGGTTGGAGAGCGCCATGCCGAGGAGCTGCTCGTCGCCCGCGGTCCGGCGGGTCCCTTCGGCGACGACCGTGAGGACATGATGCGGGGCGGCGGCCTGGGCCGCGTCGGCGACGCGGCGAACCAGCGCCTCCAGATCGAGGGGATCGGACCGCAGCATCAGCCCTGCGCCCTCGATCCGGTCGTCGAGCAGGCAGGCGTCGATCATGCCGTTCATGTGGCGCACCGCCCGCCCGACCCGCGCCAGCCGCTCCAGCGCCACGTCGTCCTCGGCCTTCAGTTCGAGATGCTGCGCCGCCACGCTGATGACGGCGAGCGGCGTGCGGAATTCGTGGGTGATCATGGCCAGGAATTGCCGCTGCGCCTCGCGCGCCGCCCGTTCCAACCCGGCGGCGGTGTCCGCCAGTTCCTTGGCCTTGATCAATTCCTGCTCCAGCTGCTTGCGCCGGCTGATGTCGTTGATGGCCAGCAGCCGGGCCGGCTGGCCCTCGTAGTCGATGACGACCATCGAGACCAGCGCCCAGAAGCGGGCGCCGGCAGCATCCCGCATCTCGACCTCGACGTTCTCGACGGCGCCATCGCGCTCCAGCAGGGCCAGCACCCGGTCGCGGTCGGCCGGGTCGTGGTAGACGTCGTCGCCGGACGGCGCCGCGTCGGCCTTCCCATCCCCGCCGAGCAGCAATGCCCGCGCCCGCTGGTTGGCGTAGAGCGGCGTCGACCGGATCGCATGGGAGAGCAGGATGGGAAGCGGCGCCCCTTCCAGGATCAGGCGGAGCTGCGCCTCGCGGTCGCGCAGCGCGGCGTTCGCCCGGTCCAGCGCCTCCGTGCGCTGCGCCACCCGCTCCGCCAGTTCCGCCTCGTTGCGGCGCAGCGCCGCCATCAGCGACCGCTGGGCCTCGTCCTTCTCGACCCGCAGCAGGTGGAGCTGCGCCACCAGCATGGCGCCGAACAGCAGCATTTCGACCACCGCGGCGTAAACCGGCAGATAATAGGTCGTGTCGGTCCAGGGCACGATCCCGGCGTTGCGCAGCGCGGAGACGACGTTGCCCGCCGCCATTGCCAGCCAACCCAGGATCAGGTAGATCGCCGGCCGGTAGCCAGCCAGCCGGCTGCGAATACTGGTCACGATCCCGACGACCAGGATCATCAATGAGAGGTTGCGGGGACCGAACATCACGACGGGCAGCGCGTCGGGGTCCGAGGTCACGGAGTATGACACCAGAAGGGCGGTGGCGACGACGACCGCCCCCCCAAGCGCCGGGACCGCCCAGCGGCCCTGGGGGCGCAGCGCGGCAAACAGGAAGCCGATGCCGAAAACCCCGGCGATGACCTGCCAAACGAACGGGTTGTCCCTGGCGAGAAGGCGTTCGCCCCATATCAGGATGTCCAGCCCGGTCATCATCAGGATGTAGCCGACGGTCGCCAGCACGGATCCCGCATAGAGCAGCATCGCCACGCTGCGGAGCGCCGCCGCCAGCAGGAGCGCCACCAGGCCGAGCAGAACGGCGAAGGTCGTCAGCGCCGTATGAATTTGAAGCTCGAACCGTTCGGCGTCCGCCAGGGCTTCCGGCTTCCAGAGTTCGAGTCGCACCGCCATGGAACCGGTGGTGATGGCCCGCGCCCACAGGGTGTGCCGCCCGGCGGGGAGGTCGATGGGGGCGGCGTGCTGACGGGTCGGCATCGCGCTGGCGACCCGGTCGCCCAGGACGGCGAGCGGTGCCGTGCGGCCCCCCTCGGCCGGCGTCCAGGATCCCCAGACTTCCAGCTGGTCGAAATTGGGCACGTCCAGCGCCAGGACGTAACGCCCGGCAGCGTCCGGCGTGACGACGAGTTCGGCCCGCAGCCACACGGCATCGCGCGTAAAGCCCAGGCTGCGGCTTTCCGCCATGCGGGGATCCGCGGCGAACCCGTCGGCGGCGCGGACGTCGGCGCCAGTCAGCATCCGGCCGGGGTCGCGCAGGACCGCGAGGGACGAGAGCAGCACCCGGTCCCGCCCGTCGACCAGGATCGCGCCGGCGTTGGCGGCGCCGGCGCCCAGCAGCATGACCAGAACAGCGATCCTCCCCAGACCGATGCCCCACCTTTTCCAATACCGCGTCATCGCCGGCCGTAGTCCATCCCGTCCCCTTGATCGTCTTTCATCAGCTTGCCTTTGAAAAGGCGATCCTCCGACGAGCAAAATTTCGCGCACAAATGTCCGCGCCCTAGCTCTTCGTTGCGCAACGTAGCAAATACAACCCTGTCACTCCAAATTAAAGCTGATGAAAGATAGTGAAAGGTTTGAATGTCGCATTTTGTTGCATTGACATGAGGCCATTATCAATTTATCAAATGCAATTAATATACAATAAATGATTAATCATTAAGCAGCTATACACCGCATCAACAGTCATGCTTATAGTTGTTGCGTAAATACCAAAATCACCATCGATTTCATTATAGTATAACATGTCGAATTAAGAATTTTTTGGCTGCCTATAATTTGGATTGGGCGACTTTTTGGCGCGTGATGTTGGCTCGTCGCCTCCAGTCATGGCTGAGTGAATGAACAAGGCAGGACGACGATGCAAACAGCTCTTCCCCGCACGCAAGCCACTCTCCGCTGGGCCCTGTTGGCGGGGGCCTCGACCATTGTCCTGGCCGGGATCCTGGGCCCGTCGTCGAGCGTAGCGCAGACGACCCAGACCATTTCGGGGAGCGTCACGACGCTCCAGACGATCAGCGGCGGAAACAGCCTGTCGATCACGTCGGACGGCCTTCTCGCCGTGACCTCGGGCGCTGCCGTAAAGGCCAGCGGCGTGGTCGGCTCCATCCTGAACGCCGGCACCATCGACGCGGATTATTATTACGGCATGACCCTGACGTCCGGGGCGACGGTCGGCACGATCGTCAACAGCGGAACCATCAAAGGCAGCTACGGCCTCTACTCCAGCGGCGCCTCAGTCAGCACCATCACCAACTCCGGGCTCATCAGCGCAAGTTACGGGGAAGGCATGAAGCTGAACGGTGCTGGTACCTTCGGGTTGATCGAGAACACCGGAACCATATTGGCGCCGGAATCGGCTGCCATCATGGTGTCTCTGAACAGCGGCTCCACCGTCGGCACCATCAAGAACTCGGGCGTGACCAGCGGTTCCAAACAGTTGCTGAGCGTTGCCGGCGGGACGATCGGGGCGTTCATCAACAGCGGGGAGTTCACCCAAGCAACGGGCTCCTCCTCGGCCGCGGTTATCGTCAATGGCACGAGCGCGGTGCTCACGTCCTTCACCAATACCGGCACGATCACCGGCCTGACCGCCTTCTCCCTGGCGAAAGGGTCGATCGGAACGATGGTCAACAGCGGCCTCCTCAAGGCGACCGGATCATTGGCCTTAAGCATCGGCGCCTCCGGCACCCTGACCTCGATCAGCAACACCGGAACGCTCGCGGGGAACGTCAGCAACCAAACTTCCAACGAACTGACGATCACCGGCGGCACCGGCACCGTCTACGGCTCCCTGGTCGGGAGGTCCGACATCTACGTCGGAACCATCACGTCCACCGGCAACCTGACGCTCGGCGGCAACACGTTCCTGGGCAGCAACATCGCCGTCAACTCGGGCACGGGCACGATCACCAACACCGGCACCCTGTACACCCAGCGCGCCACCACGATCACCGGCAGCTACTCCCAGCCCTCCTCGGCGACATTGGTGGTCGGTTTCGGAAGCGATGATCGCGGCGCCCTGACGGTCAGCGGCGGCGCGACCCTGACCAGCAGTTCCATCGTGATGGAGCCGGCCCGGGTGGGGACAGGAAGCCTGACCGGCGGAATCTACACGATCGTCAGCGCCGGCACCGTCGGGACCGACTATTCCGGCGTCAGCGTGACCGCGCCCGGCTTCGACGGGACCGTCACGAGCACCAGCACCATCAGCAGCAGCACGAACAGGCTGGTGGTGACCCTTACGCCGACGAGCCGCCTCTACTGGGACGGCGACGCGGGCGGCAACGCCAACAACGGCACGGTGGAGGGCGGCAACGGCACCTGGAGCAGCGCCGGAACCAACTGGACCAAGGCAGACGGCAGCAGCAACTGCACCCTGTCCGGCGGCACGATCACCCCGTTCTTCCAGGGCACCGCCGGGACGGTGACCGTCTCGGGCTCCGTGTCGGCGGCCGGGATGACCTTCGACAGCACCGGCTACCTGCTGTCCGGCGGCACCATAGGCCTGACCGGCAACCCTTCCACCATCACCACCGGTACGGGCGTCGGCACCACCATCGCCTCCTCCCTGTCCGGCTCGGCCAGGCTGGTGAAAGCCGGAGCGGGCGCGCTGCTGCTGAGCGGGACCAACACCTACAGTTCCGGCACCAGCATCGACGGCGGCACCCTGGGGGCTATCGGCGGCAACGCCATCCCCGATTCCGGCGGGTTAACGATCAGTTCGGGGGCTGTCCTCCTGCTCGGCGCCAGCGAAACCATCGGCGCCCTGAGCGGCGCCGGGAACGTGTTGCTGGGTGCGAGCACGCTGACCTTCGGGGACTCCACCGACACCACCCTGTCGGGTTCGATCACCGGCACCGGCGGGCTGGTGAAGGCCGGCGGCGGCACGGCGACCCTGTCG
>JAEYOB010000505.1 GCA_023412175.1 Pseudomonadota bacterium
GACCCGTCGGTGCCGGGGCGCCGCGCTTCGGCTTCGGGGCCTTCCAGGCGATCAACCGATAGAACATCGGGATGAAGAAGATCGCCAGGAACGTCGCCGCCAGCATGCCGCCGATGACGCCGGTGCCGATCGAGTGGCGGCTGCCCGCGCCGGCGCCCGTGCTGATCGCCAGCGGCACGCAGCCCAGGATGAACGCCAGCGACGTCATGATGATGGGGCGGAAGCGCAGGCGCGCCGCCTCCATCGCCGCATCGAACACGCTCCTTCCCTCGCGATGCAGCTGCACCGCGAATTCGACGATCAGGATGGCGTTCTTGGCCGCCAGACCGATCAGCGTGACCAGGCCGATCTGGAAGTACACGTCGTTCTGCAAGCCGCGCAGCCAGATCGCCAGCACCGCCCCGGACACGGCGAACGGCACCGCGGTCACCACCGCCAACGGCAGCGACCAGCGCTCGTACTGCGCCGCCAGGATCAGGAACACCATGATGATGCCGAAGATGAAGGCCTGCGCGGCCGACCCTTGCGTCGCCTGCTCCTGGAAGGCGGAGCCGACGAAGCCGATCGAGAAGGTCTCCGGCAGGATCTTCGCGGCCTCCTGCATCGCCGCCAGCGCCTGGCCCGAGCTGTAGCCGGGAGCCGGGCCGCCCATCACCTTGGCCGCCGGGAACACGTTGAAGCGCTCCATCAGGTCGGGGCCGATGATGCGCTGGATGGTCACCAGCGAGTCCAGCGGGATCATGTCGCCGTTGTTCGAGCGGACGAAGACGTGGCGCAAATCGTCCGGCTTCTCGCGGAATTCCGGCTCGGATTGCAGGTTCACCCGGTAGGCGCGCCCGAACAGCGTGAAGTCGTTCACGTACAGGCTGCCGAAGGTGCTCTGCATCGTGTCGAAGATCACGTTCAGCGGGACGTCCAGCGCCTTGATCTTGTCGCGGTCGATGGTGATCCGGTACTGCGGCACGGAGGTCGAGAAGGTCGTCCGCACGCCGGCCAGCTCGGGGCGCTTGGATGCCTCCTGCACCAGCGCGTTGGTCGCCTGCATCAGCGCGTTGGCGTCGCCGCCGCCGCGGTTCTGGACGTACAGCTCGAAGCCGCCGGTGGTGCTCATGCCGGTGATCGGCGGCGGGTTGAACGACAGCACCATGGCTTCCTTGATGCCGCTCGCCATACCCATGAAGGCGCCGGTCAGCGCGCGGGCGTCCTGGGACGGGTCCGTGCGCTCGGACCAGTCCTTCAGCGTCACGAACGAGACGCCGGCGCTGGTCTTCTGCGACTGCGACAGCAGGTCGAAGCCGGCGAAGGTCACCACATCCTGCACCGCCGGATGCTTCATCAGCATGTCGTTGACGGTGTCGGTCACCGCCACCGTGCGGCTGAGCGAGGCGGCCGGCGGCAGCACCGGCATCATGAAGACGTAGCCCTGGTCCTCCTCCGGCGCCAGGGCACCCGGCACCCGCTGGAACAGCACCACGGTCGCGCCGATCAGCCCGGCGAAGATCAGCACGCTCAGCACCGCCCGGCGCGTGAAGAAGCGCACGCCGTGCAGGTGGCCGTTGGTGACGCGCTCGAACCAGCGGTTGAAGATGCGGAACGGCAGAGCCGGCTCGGTGTGGCCCGGCTTGAGGATCAGCGCGCACAGCGCCGGCGTCAGCGTCAGCGCCACGATGCCGGAGATCACCACCGACACCGCGATGGTGATGGCGAACTGCTTGTACATCTGTCCGGCCAGCCCGCCCATGAAGGCGACGGGCACGAACACCGCACACAGGACGAGCACGATGGCGATGACCGGGCCGCTGACCTCCTCCATCGCCTCGAACGCGGCGTCGCGCGGCGACAGCTTTTCCTGCGTCATGAGACGCTCGACGTTCTCCAGAACCACGATGGCGTCGTCCACCACGATGCCGATGGCCAGCACCATGCCGAACAGCGTCAGCAGGTTGATGGAGAAGCCCAGCAGGTACATGCCGGCGAAGGTGCCGATCAGCGACACCGGGACGGCGAGCAGCGGGATCAGCGTCGCCCGCCAGTTCTGCAGGAACAGGAACACCACGCAGACGACGAGGATCAGCGCCTCGATGAAGGTCTTGATCACCTCGTCGATGGAGACCTGGACGAACTTCGTGGTGTCGAAGGGGATGGCGTAGGCGACGCCCTCGGGGAAGCGCTTGGCGACCTCGTCCATCTTGGCGCGCACCGCCTCCGCCGTGGCCAGCGCGTTGGCGCCGGGCTGGAGGTAGACGCCGATGGCGACCGCCGGCCCGCCGTTGTAGGTGGCGGAGAAGCTGTAGTCCTGCGCGCCCAGTTCGACCCGCGCCACGTCCTTCAGCCGCAGCGCCGCGCCGTTGCTGTCGGAGCGCAGGATGATGTTGCCGAACTCCTCCGGGTCGAGCAGGCGGCCGGGGGTGGTGACGCTGTAGGTGAAGGCCTGCGGCGATGCCATCGGCTCCTGCCCGAAGCTGCCGGCGGCGAACTGCGAGTTCTGCTCGCGCACTGCCTTGGCGACGTCGCTGGGCGTCAGCTCGAAGCGCGCCAGCTTGTCCGGCTTCAGCCAGATGCGCATGGAGTAGTCCTTGGCGCCGAACAGCGAGGCGTCGCCGACGCCCGGCGTGCGCTTCAGGTCGTCGATGACGTTGAGCAGCGCATAGTTCGACACGAACACCGGGTCGTAGCGCCGGTCTGGCGACGACATGGTGACGACCTGGAGGATCGAGCTGGAGCGCTTGCGCACCGTAACGCCCTGGCGGCGGACCTCCTCGGGCAGGCGGGCCATGGCCGCCTGGACGCGGTTGTTGACGTCGATGGTCGCCTGGTCGGGGTCGGTGCCGATCTGGAAGGTGATGGTCACCGACACCGTGCCGCTGGAACCGCTGCTGGAGCGCATGTAGAGCATGCTGTCCACGCCGTTGATCTGCTGCTCCAGCGGGGCGGCGACGGTCTCGGCGATCACCTCGGCGTTGGCGCCGGGATAGGTGGCGGAGACGACGACCTCCGGCGGGACGATCTCCGGGTACTGGGCGATCGGCAGCGCCCGCATCGCGACAAGGCCGGCAAGCATGATGACGACCGACAGCACGGTCGCGAAGACCGGCCGGTCGATGAAGAAGCGGGAGATCATCGCGCCGCCTCCTTTTGGGCGGGCGCCGCCGGCTGGGCGGGCGCCGCCGGAACGACGCGCACCGGCGCGCCGGGGCGGACCTTGATGACGCCCTCGGTCACCACGCGCTCACCGCTCTTCAGGCCTTCCGAGATCACGAACTCGTTGTCGACGGCGCGGCCGAGCTTGACCGGCCGCATTTGCGCCTGGGTCTCGCCTTCGGCAGGCACGACGTAGACGAACGTACCCTGGGGGCTTTGCATCACCGCCTTCTGCGGGACGGTGATGGCGTTCTTTATGGTCATGCCCTGAACCACGGCGCGCACGAACTGCCCCGGCAGGAGCCTGCCGTCGGGGTTTGGGACGACGGCGCGGGCCTGGATCGTGCCGGTGCGCGGATCGACGGTGCTGTCGGTGTAGTTGATGTGGCCCCCCGCCTCGGTCAGCGCGCCGGCCGCATTGCGCACCCGCACCGGCAGCTTGCCGTCGGCCGGGACCTCCACGGCCCCCTGTTCTATAGCCTTGCGGTAGATCGCGGCCTCGGCGTCGGGGACGGCGAAGTTCACGTAGACGGGATCGAGCTGCGTGATGTGGGTCAACAGCCCGTCGGCGGAACCGGTGCCGACCAAACTGCCCTCCGACATGGCCTCGCGGGCGGTGATGCCGCTGACCGGTGCCACCACCTGCGTGTAGTCCAGGTCGATGCGGGCCGCCTTCACCTCGGCCTGCGCCACCGCGACGCTGGCGCGGGCGAGATCCAGGGCCGACAGCGCCTCGTCGCGGTCCCGCCCGCTGGCCGTCTCGCTGCGGAACAGCGGCTCGATGCGCTTCCAGTTGCGCTCGGCGTGCATCAGGCGGGCTTCCTCCTGGCGCAACTGCGCTTCGGTACGGGTCAACTTGACCTGATAGGGCTCGGGGTCGATGCGGAACAGCACGTCGCCCTGCTTCACGCGCGCGCCTTCGACGTAGGTGCGCTCCAGCAGGATGCCGTTGACGCGCGCCCGCACCTCGACCTCGCGCGAGCCGGTGACGCGGCCGGCGTATTCGAGGCTAAGGGGCACGTCGCGTGCCTGGACGGTGACGGCGGCGACTTCCGGAGGCGGTGGTGCCGGCTGCTGGGCCGTCGCTTGCTTGGGCGATCCGTCGCAGGCGGCGAGGATCATGGTGGCAGCAACCAGGGTCACGCCGATGCTAAGGGAAGGGCGGCGCACGGAAAGGGCTGTCATGAGGGTTCCAGACAGTGCTGTCATGAGATGTGTCGTATACTGACATTCGTGTATGTATGTAAAGCGCCGAGGGCCGGAGCGGGAGTGCGACAATGGCAAGACGGACGAAGGAAGAGGCGGAGCAGACCCGCAACGGCATCCTGGATGCGGCCGAGCAGATGTTCTTCGAGCGCGGCGTGGCCCGCACCACGCTGGAGGAGATCGCGCGGGCTGCCGGGGTGACGCGCGGCGCCGTCTACTGGCACTTCGACAACAAGGTGGATCTGTTCGACGCGATGCAAGCCCGCGCCCGCCTGCCGCAGGAAGACGTTATCGAATGGCTGCTTTCACGGGAAACGGAGCAGCCGCTGGAGCATCTGGCCGGCGCGCTCAGGGACGTCCTTCAGGTGATGGCCACCGATCTGCGGCGGCGGCGGGTCTTCACCATCCTGTTCCATCGCTGCGAATACGTGGAGGAGATGCGGGCGTTCTCGCAGCGCAAGCAGGACCGCACCGATCAGATGCTGGACCGGTTGGTCCGTTTCTTCGAACTGGCGGCGCAGAGGGGGGAGTTGTCGCCGCACTGGCCGCCCAAGTCTGCCGCGCTCGGGATGCATGCGATGATGGTCGGCCTGCTGAGCCGCATGCTGGACGGCGACAATCCTGAAAGCCTTGTCGCCATGGCGCAGGAGTGTGTAACGGCCTTCTTCGCCTCCCTGGCCGGCGGCGCTGCGGCCACGGAACGTCCTGCGTGACGCTTGGGCCGGCGTCGGCCGCTCACAAGTATGCGTATGGTCGCACTGGAAAAGTGACCTCCGTTTCTGGTACCTTTGGTGGTACTACCAAAGCAGCGGAGATGGGCGGCGTGAAGGCCGTGCACGCCATTAAGCCCGGATGCCCGATGCGGAGGCGCCTGATCGCGTCCACGGCGCTCACCGGCGTGGCGGCGGCGCTCATGGTGGCATTGCCGCCTTGGCCGGCCGCGGCCAATCCGCAGGGCGGACAGGTGGTCGGCGGCAGCGCCACCATCACGCAGCCGGCGCCGGGCACCCTCGACATCCGCCAGACGACCGACAAGGCGATCATCGAGTGGAAGGACTTCAGCGTCGGTGAGCGCGAGCACACGCGCTTCCAGCAGCCGTCGGCGGGGGCCATCGCGCTGAACCGCGTGGTCGGCGGCAATCCGTCGGAAATCCTGGGCCGGCTCAGCGCCAACGGGCAGGTCTGGATCGTCAATCCCAACGGCATCGTCTTCGGGCGCAACGCGCAGGTGGACGTGGCCGGGCTGGTCGCCACCACCCACGACATCCGCAACGAGGATTTCCTGGCCGGGCGCTACCGCTTCGAGGGGGCGGCGGACGGCACGGCCAGCGTCGAGAACCAGGGCACCATCACCGTGGCCGAGGCCGGGCTCGCCGCACTGGTCGCCCCCGGCGTGTCGAACAAGGGCACCATCACCGCCCGCCTGGGCGAGGTGCACCTCGCCTCGGGCCGCAAGTTCGTGGTCGACCTCTACGGCGACCAGCGCATCAATCTGGCGACCGACGCGCCCGTCACCGCGCCCCCCGAGGACAGGAGCGGCAAGCCGGCCGACGCGCTGGTGAAGAACGAGGGGCGGATCTTCGCCGACGGCGGCCGGGTCCGCCTGTCGGCCGCCGCCGCCAAGGGCATCGTCGACCGCGTCGTGGACATGAGCGGCATCGTCCAGGCGCAGACGGTGGAGCAGCGCGACGGCGAGATCGTGCTGTCCGGCGGCGACGCCGGCACGGTGCGGGTGTCCGGCGCCCTCGATGCCACCGGAACCGCGCCGGGCACCAAGGGCGGCATGGCCGTCGTCACCGGCGAGCGGGTGGAGG
>JAEYOB010000569.1 GCA_023412175.1 Pseudomonadota bacterium
CCGGTGGCGTCGGCGGATAGGGGCCGAACCGGAACACCGCCGGATGCATCAGCCGCCCCCGCCCGTGCCGCGGCCGGGTTCGGCCAGTGCCCGCGCCGTGGCCAGGCTCTCCCTGCACTGCCGCTCGTCGCCACGGTCGGAGGCGGCGCGCGCCGCGGTCACCAGCGATTCCATCTGCGCGCGCTGGGCGGCGCGGTCGGGAGTGGCGCCGGTCGGCGAGTCGGCCGAGGAACCGGCCCCGGTGCCCGGACCGGGCGCCACGCGCGGCGCGGTCGGCATGCTGTTCGTGCCGCTGCGCGGCGGATCGATCACCGCCTGGTCGCCGATGGCCGGCGGCGTCAGCACGCCGCCCGACTGGCCCAGCTTCTCCGACATGGAACCCCCGCCGTCCGTGGCCGTCCCGGCGGTGCCCGACCGCGTGTCGCCGGCGACCGGCGGCGTGGTGGCGGAAAGGTTCTCGGCCGCCGCGAAACGGTCGACCATGTCGCGACAGATCTGCTGCGCCCCCGCCGGCGCCGTGGCCAACGCCGCCAAACCGGCCGCCATCAGCACGCTGCGAAATGTCCTGGTCATGGTGCGCTTTTCCCCTGCAGCCGCGATACCCGGAAAACGGCAGCGCGGCACCATGGGTTCCCGTGCCCTTTCGCGCTGCTCCGCTGTTGATGACGCGGAAACGGTGCCGAGAAGCACCGGACGCGCTTCCTCAGGGGGGAGACCTCGCCATGTCTCGTGCGCTGAACGGAGTTGGCTGGCTGGTTTTGACCGCACTTCTGGTGTTCGCCTTCGGCACCGTGGCGCTGAGCCGCGGCGAACCGATCAACGCGCTGTGGCTGGTGGTCACCGCCCTGTGCGTCTACGTGATCGCGTACCGCTTCTACAGCCTGTACATCGCCAAGACGGTCCTGCAGCTCGATCCGAACCGGCCGACGCCGGCCGTGCGCTACAACGACGGCCTGGACTATGTGCCGACCGACAAGTACGTGCTGTTCGGCCACCACTTCGCCGCCATCGCCGGCGCCGGCCCGCTGGTCGGCCCCGTGCTGGCGGCTCAGATGGGCTATCTCCCCGGAACGCTGTGGATCCTGGTCGGCGTGGTGATCGCCGGCGCGGTGCAGGACATGATCGTCCTGTTCGCCTCGACCCGGCGCGACGGGCGCACGCTGGGCGATATGGTGCGGTCGGAAATGGGGCCGGTGGCCGGCGTGATCGCGCTGATCGGCGTCATGCTGATCATGATCATCCTGATCGCCGTGCTGGCGCTGGTGGTGGTCAAGGCGCTGGTCGGCAGCCCGTGGGGCACCTTCACCGTCTTCGCCACCATCCCCATCGCCATCCTGATGGGCCTCTACACCCGCTTCATCCGGCCCGGCCGCATCGGCGAGATGTCGGTGATCGGCTTCGTGCTGCTGATGGCGGCCATCGTCTTCGGCCAGGACGTGGCCGAGAGCCCGACCTGGGGACCGGCGTTCAACTACACCGGGACGTCGCTGGCGCTGATGATCATCGGCTACGGCTTCGTGGCGTCGGTGCTGCCGGTCTGGCTGCTGCTGGCACCGCGCGACTACCTGTCCACCTTCCTCAAGGTCGGCACCATCATCGCGCTGGCCATCGGCATCCTCTTCGTCATGCCGGAGCTGCGCATGCCGGCGGTCACCCGCTTCATCGACGGCAGCGGCCCTGTGTTCTCCGGCTCGCTGTTCCCGTTCCTGTTCATCACCATCGCCTGCGGCGCGGTGTCCGGCTTCCACGCGCTGATCTCGTCGGGCACCACGCCCAAGATGCTGGAGAACGAGACACAGGTCCGCTTCATCGGCTACGGCGGCATGCTGACCGAGTCGTTCGTGGCGATCATGGCGCTGATCGCCGCCTGCGTCCTCGACCCGGCGGTGTATTTCGCCATGAACAGCCCGGCCGGCCTGATCGGCACCGACGCCGTCCAGGCCGCCCAGGTCATCTCGTCCTGGGGCTTCACCGTCACCCCCGACGTGCTGACCGGCATCGCCAGGGACGTCGGCGAATCGACGATCCTGTCGCGGGCCGGCGGCGCCCCGACGCTGGCCGTCGGCATGGCGCACATCCTGTCCAACGCCATCGGCGGGCAGGCGCTGATGGCGTTCTGGTACCACTTCGCCATCCTGTTCGAGGCGCTGTTCATCCTGACCACCGTGGACGCCGGCACCCGCGTGCTGCGCTTCATGATCCAGGACCTGACCGGCATGGCGCTGCCCTTCATGCGCCAGACCAAGTCGTGGGCCGCCAACCTGATCGCCACCTCGCTGGCGGTGGGGTCGTGGGGCTATTTCCTGTACCAGGGCGTGGTCGACCCGCTGGGCGGCATCAACACGCTGTGGCCGCTGTTCGGCATCTCCAACCAGATGCTGGCGGCCATCGCGCTGATCCTGTGCACGGTGGTGCTGTTCAAGATGAAGCGCCAGCGGCACGCCTGGGTGACCATCGTGCCCACAGTCTGGCTGCTGGCCTGCACGCTGACCGGCGGCTGGCAGAAGCTGTTCCATCCCGACCCCAAGATCGGCTTCCTGTCGCACGCCCAGCTCTTCCAGGAGGCGGTGGCCGGCGGGCAGGTGCTCGCCCCGGCCAAGACCCTGGAGGAAATGCAGCGCGTCATCGTCAACGACTACGTGGACGCGACGCTGTGCGGGCTGTTCATCCTGGTGGTGCTGGCGATGGTCGGCTTCGGCATCGTCTGGATCCGCCGGGCGCTGGCCGACCCGAACGTCACCGCGCGCGAGGTCACCGGCACCGCCGCCGGCCGGCCGCTGGCGGCGGAGTGACGGCCATGCAGGAAGCCTACGATCTGCTGCTGCGCATGCGGCGCACCGCCCGCCTGATGGTGGGGGTGCCGGACTACGACGCCTACGTGGCGCACCGCCGGACCACCCACCCGGACGAACCGGTCATGACCTATGAGGAGTTTTTCCGCGATTGCCAGGACCGCCGCTACGGCGGCAAGGGCGGTGGAGCGATCCGCTGTTGCTGAGCGTTATGGACGTG
>JAEYOB010000615.1 GCA_023412175.1 Pseudomonadota bacterium
GTTCGAAGCCGTGCGCGACGCGCTGGACGCGCGCGGCTTCCACGGCGTGGACGCGGCGTTCTGGGAGGCGGTGCGGGCGAACCTGGAAACGTTGGCGGACGTCGGTGCGTGGTGGAGCGTGACGCACGCTCCTGTCGCCCCGCTGGTCGAGGACGCCGCCTTCACCACGGCCGCAGCCGGGCTGCTGCCGGATGAGCCGTGGGACGCCGCCACCTGGGGCGCGTGGACCAGCGCCGTCAAGCAGGTGACCGGGCGCAAGGGCAAGGAGCTGTTCCACCCGCTGCGCCTTGCGCTCACCGGGCGCGAGCATGGACCGGAGTTGAAGAACCTGCTACCCCTGATTGGCCGCGCGCGCGCCGTGCGCCGGCTGTCCGGCCAAACAGCATAAAAGAACACCGCCTGGGGACGTCCATGCCGCTCGACCTTTACAACACGCTGAACCGCCGCAAGGAGCGTTTCGAGCCGCTGTCGCCGGACAGCGTCGGCATGTACGTGTGCGGGCCCACCGTGTACGACACGGCGCACATCGGCAACGCCCGGCCGGTGGTGGTGTTCGACGTGCTGTACCGGCTGCTCAAGCGCCTGTACCCGAAGGTGACGTACGTCCGCAACATCACCGACGTGGACGACAAGATCATCGACCGTTCGCGCGAGTCCGGCGAGCCCATCGAGGCGCTGACCGAGCGTACGGCCCGCCTGTACCACGAGGACATGGGGGCCCTGAACGCGCTGCGTCCGGACATCGAACCGCGCGCCACGCACCACATCGGGCAGATGATCGGCATCATCCAGCGCCTGATCGACGCCGGGCACGCGTACGCCGCCGAGGGACACGTGCTGTTCTCCGTGCCCTCCATGCCGGAGTACGGCCAACTCTCCCGCCGCTCCATCGACGAGCTGATCGCCGGGGCGCGGGTGGACGTGGCGCCCTACAAGCGCGACCCGCAGGACTTCGTGCTGTGGAAGCCGAGCGCCGAGGGCATGCCGGGCTGGGACTCGCCCTGGGGGCGCGGCCGGCCGGGCTGGCACATCGAGTGCTCGGCCATGGCCAAGGAGCATTTGGGCGTCACCTTCGACATTCACGGCGGCGGGCTCGACCTGATCTTCCCGCACCATGAGAACGAGATCGCGCAGAGCCGCTGTGCGCATGATGGCGTGCCGCTGGCGCGCTATTGGGTGCACAACGGCTTCGTCACCGTCGAGGGCGAGAAGATGTCCAAGTCCCTGGGCAACTTCTTCACCGTGCACGACCTGCTGGACGAGTTTCCGGGCGAGGCGATCCGCCTGACGTTGCTGAGTGCGCATTACCGCCAGCCGCTCGACTTCACCCGCGAGGGGCTGAAGGCGGCGAAGGCGACGCTGGACCGCTGGTACGGCGCGTTGCGCGGCGAGCCGGCGCCGGCGGATATGGACGTGCCCTTCGACATGCTGGCCGCGCTGGAGGACGACCTCAACACGCCGCTGGCCATCTCGCACCTGCACGAACTGGCCGGCGCGGTGAACAAGGCGCACACACCGGAAGAGAAGGCGAGGGCGAAGGGCTGCCTGCTGGCCGCCGGCCGTGCGCTGGGCGTGCTGGAACAGGAGCCGGAGGCGTGGTTCCGCTGGGCGCCCAAGGGGGCGGCGCAGCTTGCCGACGCGGAGATCGAACAGCTCATCGCCGACCGCAAGGCGGCGCGGCAGGCAAAGAACTTCACCGAGGCCGACCGCATCCGCAAGCACCTGCTCGACCAGGGCATCGTGCTGGAGGACGGCCCGCAGGGGACGACCTGGAAGCGGGGCTGACTTTCCCCTGAACCCGTGTTAAGTCATGCGCCGGGGCGCTCGCACTAGGCGGGTCTGCCCCGGTTTCGTTTCTACGCGCCCGCGTTCAGGCGGGTGGCATCGGAGGATCCAACCATGATCTGGCTCGCGGCCTACATCGGCAGCGTGTTGGCCATCAACTACGCTTTCAGTCTGGCCCCGCACCTGGACCTCCTGTGGTCCTGCTGGGTCGGTCTGGTCTTCATCCTGCGCGACATGGTTCAGGTGCGCTACGGGCACTGGTCGCTGGCTGCCATGGCCGTCGGCGCCGGGCTGTCGTACCTGCTCGCCGATCCAATCGTCGCCTACGCCAGCGTTGCCGCCTTCGCGGTGTCGGAAGCCATCGACTGGGCGGTCTTCACCATCACCAAGCGCCCGCTGCGCGACCGCCTGTGGCTGAGCGCCGCGCTGTCGGTGCCGGTGGACACCGCGCTGTTCTTCGGCATGATCGGCGTGTGGTCGCCCGTGGTGTGGAGCGCCAGCATCGCCTCCAAGCTGGCCGGTGTGTCGGTCGTGTGGCTGATGATGCGCGCCCGCGAGGGGCGGATGGTCACGGCCTAAGCCGATTGCGGCGGGGGACGCAGCTCCGGCCAGGAGCGCGTCCCGAGCACCGCGGCCGAGGCGACGACGCACGCCATGGCGGCCGGCAGCAGGAAGCGGCCGGCGCCGAGATGCGTCATCGCCCAGCCGGCCAGCATCGGTCCGATGCAGGCCCCCAGCGCGTTCAGCAGCAGGAACAGCCCGTTGGCGGCCAGCCGCTCGTCGGCGGCCACCGCGTCGTTCACGCAGCCGGATGCCAGTGGATACAGCGTAAAGGCCGACGCCCCGAGCATCGCCCCGGCCAGGACGAGCACCGGCAGCTTGTCCATGGGAAGCAGGGCCAACACCAGCGTCACCCCGGCGGCGGCGGTCAGCCCCGCGGCCAGCCAGCGTTCACGGTGGCCATGGTCGGCACCGCGCCCGACCGGGCCGAGCGCCGCCACGCCGCCCAGCATGGCCGCGGCCATGAAC
>JAEYOB010000749.1 GCA_023412175.1 Pseudomonadota bacterium
CGCTGTGGGTGATCGGCAGCTACCACAACATCTTCCGCGTCGGCGCGACGTTGCAGAATCTGGGCTTCTGGATCCTGAACGACATCGTGTGGCGCAAGACGAACCCGATGCCGAACTTCCGCGGCACCCGCTTCGCCAACGCGCACGAGACGATGATCTGGGCGTCGCGCGACAAGGACGCGCGCTACCGCTTCAACTACGACACCATGAAGAACCTCAACGAGGATCTTCAGATGCGCAGCGACTGGCTGCTGCCGATCTGCACCGGCGCGGAGCGGCTGCGCGACGAGAAGGGCCAGAAGGTCCACCCGACGCAGAAGCCGGAGTCCCTGCTCTACCGCGTCATCCTGTCGTCCACCCAGGTGGGCGACGTGGTGCTCGACCCCTTCTTCGGCACCGGCACCACCGGCACCGTCGCCAAGCGCCTGGGCCGCAAGTGGATCGGCCTGGAACGCGAAGAGAGCTATGCCAAGATGGCACAGGCCCGCATCGACGCGACCCAGGAGGCGCCGGACCCCAGCCTGCTCGACGCCCCGCCCAAGCGGCAGGCGCCGCGCGTGCCCTTCGGCGCGGTGGTCGAGCGCGGCCTGCTGCATCCCGGCACCACGCTGACCGACATGCGCCGCCGCGTGGCGGCGCACGTGCGCGCCGACGGCACGCTGGTCGGCGTCAACCATCTGGGCAACCACGCCGGCTCAATCCACCGGGTGGGCGCAGCGATGACCGGCCTGCCGGCCTGCAACGGCTGGACCTTCTGGCACTTCGAGGAGAGCGGCCAGCTCAAGCCCATCGACGTGCTGCGCGAGCAGATCCGGGCTGAAATGCATTGACCCCTGTCCTGCGTCCGCCGCAAGGCCGCGGGCTTGTCCGCGGCCGGCGGCGCGTGGTACCCGTTCGCCCATGAACAAACTGTTTGCCACCGTCACCGTGCCCGGCATGGCCGCGGCCACGCTCGTCAATCGCGTGTTCGTGCGCGATCTGGTGATGGATGCCTCCGTCGGCGTCTACGATCACGAGAAGGTCGCGCTGCAGCGCATCCGCCTGAACCTCGACCTGGAGGTGGTCGGCCCCGGCCTCACCGGCGAGGACGGCATCGCGGCGATCCGCGCCGTGGTCGGCCAGGGCCACACCACGCTCATCGAGACGCTGGCTGAGCGCATCGCCGCCCGCTGCCTGCGGGACGCCCGCGTGCGCTCGGTGATCGTCCGCGTCGAGAAGCTCGACATCTTCCCCGACGCCACCTCCATCGGCGTGGAGATCGAGCGCTCGCGCTGACCCGCTACGGCAGCGCCGCGACCTCCAGCACCAGCTTCTGCCGCAGCGCCTCGACGAACGTTTCCCGATCCATGGCGGACTTGGTGAAGCAGTTCATGCCGCCGATGACGTTCTCGGCGAAATACTCCTCGAGCCACGGGAACTCGTCGAGGATGGCGAGCGCGTTGATGGTGATGCCGCGCGCCGCCGCCCGGTCGCGCGCCGCCGCCGGCTCCGGCCCCGCGTTCGAGAAGCCGTTGGCGACGAGGTCGATGACCTGACGCTCGGAGCGCACGCCGCCGGTGCCGAACAGCCGGGCGGCGTCCTCGATGGCGCTGCCGATGGCGGTGGAGTCCGCCCGCCCGTCGCGTGGCGCCGCCAAAACCTTCGTGGCGAAGGCCAGCGAGTCGTCGGCGCTGGCGATCACCGTCCACGGCACCAGCACGCGCAGGGTCTTCGGGCCGGAGAACACCGCCAGCGTCACCGCCACCCCGCGCGCACCCAGCGCCTCGGCAACCTCCGGGTCGGCGAAGGCGGCGGCGTGGCCGCGCAGCTGGAACTCCAGGTCGCCCACCGTGATACTGGCCGAGCCGTCCACCAGCAGCACCAACTCCAACCCAACGGTGCGCATCGGCTGCGGCTTGCGCCCCGGCACCGGCTGCGCCGCGGCGGGGAGCGCCAGGGCGACCAGGAACACGGCGAAGAAAAGACGTCTCAGCATTCGCGAACCCGAACCTCACACATGCGCCAGCGCGTGGCGGACCACCTTGCGCATCACCGAGGGAAGCGCCTGATCGCCCAGCCGGTCCAGCGGCACCCAGACCCCTTCCGCCCTGGCCCAGTCGGCCCCGGCACAGCCGGCGAGCACCTGAAGTTCCAGGTGAAAATGGCTGAAAGTATGGCGGACCGTTCCGGGCAGTTGCCGCCACGCCACGTCGAGCGGCGGCGTCCCGCCCGGCTCCCAGCCGGCCGAGGGCACTTCCGCCATGCCGCCCAGCAATCCCTCCTCGGCGCGCCGGCGCAGCAGCACCGCCCCCTCCGGGTTGATCAGCCAATAGGCGGTGCCGCGCCGGGTCGGCTTGTCGGCCTTCACCGACCTGCGCGGCAGTTCCTCCTGGATTCCGGCGGCGCGCGCCTCGCAAGCCTCCGCCACCGGGCAGAGCATGCATTTGGGCTTGCGCGGCGTGCAGACCGTTGCCCCCAGGTCCATCATCGCTTGCGCGTAGTCGCCCGGCCGCTCCTGTGGGGTCAGCGTCGCGGCCAGCGCCCGCAGCTTCGGCTTGACGCCGGGCAGTGGCTCTTCGACGGCGAACAGGCGGGCGACGACGCGCTCGACGTTGCCGTCAACCACCGTCGCCGGCCGGCCGAAGGCGATGGCGGCGACGGCCG
>JAEYOB010000544.1 GCA_023412175.1 Pseudomonadota bacterium
CCGCCGTACTTGGCCTTCCAGGTGTAGAAGGTGGCCTCGCTGATCCCATGCCGGCGGCACACGTCCGCCGTCTTCTGCCCAGCCTCCTGCTCCTTCAGGATGCCGATGATCTGCTCCTCGCTGAACCGGCTGCGTCTCATCCGTCCGTCTCCTCTCGATGACGGACTCTACCCAGTGCTGGAGGAATTTTCCGGTCTCAGGTCACGCCGCCTTTTCCTTCCGGGGCACCCACGTGCTCACCGGCAGCGCCCCAAGAAGCCATGTCGGCAAACAGCAAAAAGCCCGCCGGGCCGATGGCCGAGCGGGCTGATCTGGTTGCGGGGGCAGGATTTGAACCTGCGACCTTCAGGTTATGAGCCTGATGGGCATTTTTCGGCCAACCTACGGAAACCAGCCGTTTTCCTGGTTTTTCAAGCACATCATCGCAAGATAGGGTGACACATCGTGTCACATTGCCCCTTCCAATGCCATCCGGATACCATCTCGGCACGGACACAGTACGGACACGAAGCCGGACTGGGTTCCTGGACGCGATGGAATACCGGAGGCGCGGCGGATGGCGGAGAGGATCACGGACAAGCTCGTCAAGCAACTGGAACCTCCAGCGTCCGGCAACCGCATCGTCTACGACACCGAGGTGAAGGGCTTCGGTGTTCGGATCACCGCCGCCGAGGCGAAGGCGTTCATCCTGAATTACCGCATCGCCGGTCGCGAGCGGCGCATCACCATTGGCTCGTATCCGGACTGGTCCGTCACAGCCGCCCGCGAGGAAGCCAAGGACCTGAAGCGGCGGATCGACCAAGGGCAAGACCCGCTGGGCAAGCGCATTGAGGAGCGCACCGCGCCGACTGTCCGCGATTTGTGGAAGGAATACGAAGCCAGGCACCTGCCCACCAAACGCCCCCGCTCGGCCGCCGACGACCGCTCGATGTGGCAGACCTACATCCTGCCGAAGCTCGGCCCGGAGAAGGTCGCCAGCGTCACGCCCAAGGACGTGGATGACCTGCATGCCTGGATCGGCGCCACCAAGCCGGTGCGTGCGAACCGGGTCGTCGAAGTTCTCCGCAAGGCCCTGAACCTGGCGGTCCGTTGGGGATGGCGCGAGGACAACCCGGCCGCCGGGGTCCGCCGGAACCACGAGGAGAAGCGCGAGCGCTATCTGTCCCCTGCCGAGATCACGCGTCTTGGCAAGGCGCTGGACGCCCACCCCGAGAAGGCATCGTGCAATGCCATCCGTTTCCTGCTGCTGACCGGTGCGCGCAAGTCCGAGGCGCTGGGCGCCACCTGGGCGATGTTCGACTTGGCGTCCGGCGTGTGGACCAAGCCCAGCGCCCATACCAAGCAGCAGCGTGTTCACCGTGTGCCACTGTCGTCCGTTGCTCTGGAACTTCTCCTCGCCATCAGATCGGACAGCCCCGATCCCGTCTATGTCTTCCCGGGGCGCGTCGAGGGCCAGCCGCTCACCGACATCAAGCGAACCTGGGCCGCCGTGTGCGAAGCCGCCGGGCTGGCGGACATCCGTCTGCACGACCTGCGGCACACGTTCGCCAGCATCCTGGCTTCCAACCAGCAGTCGCTGCCGACCATCGGCGCCCTGCTCGGGCACACTCAGGCGCAGACCACCCACCGCTACTCCCACCTGCTGGACGACGCGATGCGGACGGCATCCGAGACGGTCGGCACGGCCGTCAACGGAACGAAGACCAAGCCTCGTAACCGGCGCTTCCGCGCGACCAGTGCGGGCGCGAGGTTGCGCGGCCGTCTTGAGGCACGCGCCCGCTCGTCCAGATGAGGAAAGCCCGGCGGGGCCTTTGGGACGGCTCCCGCCGGGCAGGACAACAACAACGACACGAGCCCGACATGTCGACCTCCTCCACGGGCGTCAACGCCCCGGTGGCCACGCGCCGCTTCCGCGCCTTTGACGTCCCCGGCCTGACCAGGGTCGGTGTTCGCGGTGTTCCGGTGTTCCCCGACCTCGCCGAGGGTCAGGATGCCTGGACAGCCCTGCGGGTGGTCGGCCGTCATCGTGCGGCCAAGCGCATCGTCCGGCGGGCCGACGACACCGGCCCCGAGGTGCAGCCGTACGACGCCGGTTGGCGCTTCGTGCCGTCATGCCGGGTCGTCAACCTGTCGCCCGAGGGACTGCTCGCCTTCGTCGAGGACGCCGGGCGTGATCCCCACACGCTGTATGTCCGGGGGACGTTCCACGGTGGCGCCACTGATGCCTGGGGCTGCGTCCGGCGACTCAAGGCGCCCGAGCCCGGCTGGTCGGCGCATCTCGTGGACCGCGCGCACCGCGCGAACATGCTCGACCTGGACGGCATTGAACTCCCGAGTGAGCTGAACGGCTCCCTCCTGGAGAATGGACCCGAGGCGTTCACCCACGTTGCGGCCCGGCTGCCCTGGCTCTGGTCGCGGCTGTCGTACGTCGTGTCGGTCAGCAGCAGCGGCGGCATCGTCGCACCCCACCTTGCCAAGCTGCATCCCTGGGTGATCACGGATCGCCCCGTGTCATCGCCGGAGTGGCGGCGCATCCTGACGGCCTTGCGCGTCGCCAGCGGCTTGGGCAAGGCGGTGGATGTGTCGGTCGCCGACGAAATCCAGCCGCACTACCTGTCCGCGCCCGTCCTCACGGGGTTTGCCGACGACCCTGTCCGCCTGCGGCATTGGGTTCATCGGGGCGACGTGCCGGAGCTGCCGGTCACCGAAGCCCTGGCCTGGGCCGATGACGTGCTGACCGACGCCGGTGCCGTGGCGTTGCCGCTGCGGGAAGCCGCAGAACTGGCCCTTACAGCCGAAAACCAAGGCGGGATGGAGGAAGAGGCAGCCCGGCCCGTCACCTGCCTTCAAAACGGCTCCTTGAGCCTTGGCGAGGCCATTGGGCCGGTCCCCTTCGGCAGCAATGCCGTCCGAAACCGATACCAAGCCATTCTGGATGACACGGTCCGCATCCGGATGATGCTGTGGGGCGACGCTCCCATCCCCCGCGGCTCGCGCACGCCGATGCTGTTCGCCGCGCTCCTGTGCGCCGCCAACCTCGATCCCGAGCGGTACATGACCGGCCGCGACGAGGCCGCTCGCCGTCTCGGCATCGATCCCGTTCAGCGGCGTCGCTGGATCGACCAAGTCGATGTCGCCATCCGCAACCGGGTGGCGCGTCATCTCGCCGGGGAACGGGTCGACTACCGCGGCCAGGAGCGTTCGCCGATCTATGGGCCGTCCGACCGGTGGTTCATCGGCTGGTTTGCGCGCATCGGGCTGACGGCTGGGATACGGCGTATGCTCGATCAGCTGGCCGACGAGTCGACCAAGCGTGGCCGTCGCCGCTGGCGTCGTGGCGCCCGGCCGCTGGCTACCGCCCGAGCCGCCCGCCGCATCCAGGCCGCCGAGCGGACAGCCAGGGTGATGGAGTTGAGCGCCCTGGGGATGTCGGTCCGCCAGATTGCCGCCGCGGTCGGGTTGTCGCCCGACTACGTGAAGGTCATCCGAAGGAAGCACAGGGGGGGTGTTATGGAGTGTCCGCCCTCTGAGATTACTAGACGAGGAGAGGAGGAGACGCTGTCAGGGAAGGGAGAGTCTAGCCTTCCCCTCTGTGTACCGCGCGCGAACGAGACGGCCCCTGCCACGTCCGATGCGCCCCCGGTGGGCACCGACACGTCGGTGACCGCGACGCCCGCCGCCCTGGTCGACGAGCTGCTGGAAGGGTGGGCGGTGGCCGCCATCCTCGACCCGAACGACGATCACCCTGTCGACGACTTCCTCAGCCAACTCCCTGCGGTGGACCGCACACACCGCCGTCAGCCCGGAGATCCCGGTTGGCGGCCGTCCGCCAGGCTGCGCGCCGTGCTGCCACCGGACATCGCCGAGTCGCTGGATGCCGAAGCCCGGCAGCACTGGCGTGGCAGGAAACGCCAGAAAGGGCCTTCTGGAGGGAAAAGCGGAGCGGAATGAGGAAACACCCGTCCCGGCCGTCAACGTGGCTCCAGATGGCCTGGAAATCGATCCTCGGGCCGTCGCCGAAGCCAGCCCTCGCTGGCACCGCCACCCGGTCCGCTTCGGCCGGGATGAACACCGGGAACACCCTCCACACCGGAACACCGACGCAGGGCAACATCGCCCTGCGTGCTTCCGTCGCATCGGGTTCAGGCCGCGGCGACGGTATGCCCCTGGCAAGCCGCACGGGGATGCGGCCTCCACAGCCAGGAGGAACCGATGCCGGACATCAAGCTGAGGGACGACTGCACCCTGACCGGGTACAGCATGAGGACGCATATCTGGTCGGCAATGTTCTTCCCTGGTCGGCAGCACGCCGCAAGGCGGGAACTCTTTTGGCAAGCCCAGCTACGGAGCCTTCTCGTTGCCGATCTCCACGATCGCTTCGTGCGTGGGGCGGGAGAGATCGCTATAACCCGTCAGCAATTCGAAACGCTTCTGACCGTCCCCTCACCGGCAGCGCTGCTCAAAGCGAGGGAGGAAACGACCATTCGCCGAGCGGGCTTCCTCGCTGCCAATTGCCTCAGGTTCATGATGGCAGCCACTCTGGCCTGCAAAACCTCACCAGAGCATGCTTGGCTTTTGCAAGTAAACGCATGGAAGGCATACCTGCTGACCGTCCCCTTCAAGACAGCTCGGAACGATGAGGAGGGGCCACTTGCAGCCATCCTCAAAGATACGCCACCCCAATACCGGCAATTGATCGCAATCCGCCGCGACTTCCTTGCTGTGGCGCACTTCTGGGCGGCCCGGTACAACGATGACGGCACCGGCACGGAGCCCGAAACGCAAGAGCAGTTTGAAGATTTTCTGGCGCGCGCCGAAGGCTATCGCCTGCTCGCAGAGGAACTGGGCGTCTACACGGTCGCGTGGCAAGGGGAAAGCCCAATCGCCCCGATCCGTATCATCACCGAGGTCGATATGCAGGAACTTATCGGTCAACGCCGAGACTCCGATGACATCCCTCGCTCTACCCGCAAGGTAAAGTGGGGCGGCCGAGACGTTGAACTTCCAGCCATTCACGTGGACGACTCGACCCCGGTACCGACTGGCCGCACCTGGACCGAAACGGCATTCAAGCTGACACCGATCCGCCCACGAATCGAGCCGCTGCCCGAGGGCATCATTGCCGAGGTGGCAAAGACGTTCCGAAGATAGCACTGCGCTCGCATTTCCGTTTATGGCGGGCGTGCAATCTGTTGATAGGGTCTCCTGGGTAATCGCGTCTTCTGTTTCGATGGCTCCCGTCAGCAACAACGACGGAGGCACCTGATGACGAAGAAGACGCGGTCCACCAGCGAGCACAGCTCGGAAGCGACGCCGGGCATCTCCGACCTGAACGGCTACATGACCGAAAAGGCGTTTGCCGAGCTGCTCGGGGTTTCCTGCCGGACGGTCAAACGCTGGCACGCCGCCCGGCGCGGGCCGCCGCGCTGCAAGATCGGCAACACCATCCGCTACCGCCTCGACGCCGTCAACGCCTGGCTGGCGTCGCTTGAGGAGCGTCCCGTCGTCCGCGCCTCGGGCCGCCACTGATCCCCTGACCCAACTGCGAGACCGCTGACCGGCCCCCCCCCTGGGGCCGGGCGGACCCGCTCATCCAACCGACAAGGAGCACCGATGAAGAACCGCACGGGCAACCGTGGCGGCCGCGGGGGCGGCTGCCTGAACACCAGGACCGGGACCACCGGCCAATCCCACCGCCATGGGAGCTCCATGGCGACGTCCATGCTTCGTATCTACGTGACGTGCCGGGAAGCCCAGGCGGGCTTTTCCGTAGCGGTGGCGGACATTCCGTCCCGCGTGACGAGCGTGGAGCAGACCATCCAACGCCTCGGCAGCACCGAGGATGCGGCGCGCGGCGTAAAGGACACCCTCGCGATCACGCTTCTGTGCAACCGTCACATGGATGCCCGGTCGCGCTGGGATCAGACGGTGACGTCCCTCGCCCTGTGGCTGCTGATGAACGGCCCTCACTGGCCGCTGGTGGCGAGTGGCGCCTATGCGCGCTGCTGGATCGAACTCGTGCTTCCGGAGCCGCAGCAGCACGACATCCAGCTGCGCTTCCACGGTGAGCCCGCCGATCCGTCCGGCGCATCCGAGAACACAGTGCACTGATCGGCGCCGCGCCGGACGGAGGCACCTGCAAACAACAGTGAGGCAGATGTCGGTGCCTCGATCCGGTGCTCTCATCCCCAGGCGAGGGCGGCACCGTGCCGCCCTGCACACCAACCAAGGAGATCGCAATGGGTCACAAGACGACGAATGGCAAGCACAACAAGACGTCGGCCACCAGCACCGTCGTCCCCAGCAGCGCGCTGCGCCGCGCGCTGGCCGCCCGCAACAAGGCTGCCAACGACAACGCCTTCAAGACGTACATGGCTGCTTCGCACGGTGGCGCCCGCGTGCTCGACGACAACGCGACGCCGCTTCCCGCCGAACCCGGCAAGGTGCCGTGGACCGTCCAGCTCGGCGATGCCACCCTGAACTTCAACGCCTCCATCGAGGAGATGCGCGACCTCGCGGCCTCCGCGGGAGCGATTCTTCGCGCCACCGTCAGCGCTGACAAGCATCGCGCGGTCGCCCGCCATCTGATCGTCGAGGCGCTGGCGACCGGTGTGCAGTTCGACGCCGCCGTTGGCCAGCTCGTGGCGTCCATGGCGGTGTGGCTGGCCCTGACCGGCCCGCAGGGTCCCCAGGTCGCCAGCGGTGGGCTCGCGTACTGCGCCTACGTCATCGAAGCGTCCCGTCAGCCGGGCTCCGACATGAACTTCCGCTTTCTCGCGAGCTTCACCACCAACGCCAAGGACAACGGGGGTGCCGACCGGTAACCGCGGAGCTCCGGCCCGGCCGGAGGGTTCGGGCGAGGCATAACCGCCTCGCACCAGGCCCTCCGGCTGGATGCGCCAACGTCATCCGCGCCCAGCCACTGCCCGTGAGGTGCAAACAACAGTGCGGCAGCTGGCAGCACGGCGGGAACCGAATAGACCAGAACCAACAACAAAAGGAGACGCGACACCACCGAACACCTCTGGCACCGCGACCACCAACCCAACCCCGTCACGCCCCGTGCCGGGCTGAAACGACCCAACCTTCCCGAGGAAACCGATGCCTGACAGCAATAAGCGCCGCCGCAAGGCGGCGAACGAAAACGTGCGCCCTGCGTTTCCCCCGCCGCTGGTGGAGACGCCCTACGGCCCGCTGAACGACCTGACCGAATACGCCCGCCAGGCGCGCGTTTTCGGCCTGCCGGTCTACATCACGCCCTCCTGTCTGGAGACGATCAGCCGGGACCCGGCCTACACCGGCCAGGTAACCACCGACTGGCGCCTCTACGACATCGTGTGGATGGCGCTCTTCCACGAGCTTGGCCTGCCGTTCTGGAAATTCCCGGTGCGCCTGTTCGCCAACCGCCAGCGCGGCGAGACGGCAGACGTCCGTCTCGTCCTGGATGCCGGTCGACTTCCCCTCTCCCGACGCCGCACGGCCGTGGTCATCGGCCTTCCCGAGGAGGTCACGGACCTCCTGGTCCGTTCGCTGCGGCGCAACGGCTAATCCCCCTTCCCTGCCCTGACAAGGAGACAAGCATGAACACCAGCACCCCTGCCCAAATCGCCGACGCCCTGGCCCAGGCTCTCGGCAACGGCACCTCGCCCAAGGCCAAGATCCGCACCCGCATCCTCGGCGGCACCGAGTGTGCGCCGGTCGCCCTCGCCGTCGGTCAGCCCACCCTGCCAGGCAACACCCCGGAGACGCTGGTCATCGTGGCGATGGGACAGAAAAGCGTCTGCTCCCGCACGACGCCGGAACAGACGCTGCTCCACCGCGCCTTCGCCGACCTGCTCCTGACGGAGC
>JAEYOB010000779.1 GCA_023412175.1 Pseudomonadota bacterium
GTTAAAATGTGTTATCGGACGGGACTTTTTGCGGCAGGACGGCACGCGCGCCTTGCGTGGTGGGTCCGCCACATTCGCCCGAGCGGTCTCAAGGATTGGAAGGTCTGAAAAAATGAGCGATGTCGCCGAGCGCGTGAAGAAGATCGTTGTGGACCACCTCGGTGTCGAGGAAGCGAAGGTGACGGAGAACGCCTCCTTCATCGACGACCTTGGCGCCGACAGCCTGGACACGGGCGAGCTGGTCATGGCCTTCGAGGAGGAGTTCGGGTGCGAGATCCCCGACGACGCCGCGGAGAAGATCCTGACCGTCAAGGACGCCATCGACTTCATCAAGGCGAACGCCGCCGCCTGAGTCCAGGCGCGGCTGAGATAGCACCAACGAAGGCAGCCAGGCACCGCACGGGCGGCGGCCTGGCCGTCTGAGCTTCGAGAATACGAAAGGTCAGGAACCCCCATGAGACGTGTCGTCGTCACCGGCCTCGGTCTGGTCACGCCGCTCGGCGTCGGTCACCGTCACAACTGGGAACGGTTGATCAACGGCGAATCGGGCATCCGTGGGATCACGTCGTTCGACGTTTCCGACCTGGCGTCGAAAATCGCCGGCATGATCCCGCGCGGCACCGGCGATGGCGAGTTCAACGCCGACGCAGCGGTCCCGCCGAAGGACCAGCGGAAGATGGATGACTTCATCCTCTACGCGATCGGCGCCGCCACCGAAGCGGTCAAGGATTCCGGCTGGGTGCCGCAGACCGACGAGGAGCGCGAGCGCACCGGCGTCATGATCGGCTCTGGCATCGGCGGCCTGCCCGGCATTGCCGAAGGCGCGGTCACCCTTCATGAGAAGGGGCCCCGGCGCATTTCGCCGTTCTTCATTCCCGCCTGCCTGATCAACCTGGCCTCCGGCCATGTGTCG
This sequence comes from Pseudomonadota bacterium, assembly GCA_023412175.1. Lineage (GTDB taxonomy): Bacteria > Pseudomonadota > Alphaproteobacteria > Azospirillales > Azospirillaceae > Azospirillum. Next base: position 914 of record JAEYOB010000779.1, read on the forward strand.
ATCCAGCATGGCTTCAAGGGACCGAATCACGCGGTGGTCACCGCCTGCTCGACCGGCGCGCACGCCATCGGCGACGCCGCGCGGTTGATCATGTGGGACGACGCCGACGTCATGGTCGCCGGCGGCACGGAAGCTGCGGTGAGCCGGCTGGGCGTCGGTGGCTTCGCCGCCATGCGCGCGCTCTCCACCAACTTCAACGACACCCCCGAGAAGGCATCGCGCCCCTATGACAAGGATCGCGACGGCTTCGTCATCGGCGAGGGCGCGGGCGTCGTCGTGCTGGAGGAACTGGAGCACGCCAAGAGGCGCGGCGCTACCATCTATGCCGAAATCATCGGCTATGGCCTGTCGGGTGACGCCTACCACATCTCGGCCCCCTCCGAGGACGGCAATGGCGGCTTCCGTTCGATGACCATGGCGCTGAAGCGCGCCGGCCTGTCGCCGTCGGACATCGATTACGTCAACGCGCACGGCACCTCGACGCCGCTCGGCGACGAGATCGAACTGGGCGCGGTGAAGCGCCTGTTCGGCTCGGCCATGGACAACGTCGCCATGTCGTCCACCAAGTCGGCCATCGGCCATCTGCTGGGCGCTGCCGGTGCGGTCGAGGCGATCTACTCGATCAAGGCGATCAACCACTCCATCGTCCCGCCGACGCTCAACCTCGAGAACCCCTCGGAGAGCTGCCTCGGCGTCAATCTGGTGCCCAAGGCGGCGCAGGAGCGCAGGGTGCGCGCGGCGCTCTCCAACTCCTTCGGCTTCGGCGGCACCAACGCGTCCTTGATCTTCAAGGAATTCGCGTAAGGAGTTGACCATGGGCTGGGGCCTCCGGACAGCGGCCGGGGCGCTCGCCGTCGCCACGCTCCTTACCGGAGCAGGCGTGTGGGGGGGGCTGCGTCTTGTGGCGCCGGGCCCGCTCACGGAGCCCGTCACCGTCGTCATTCCCCGCGGCAGCGGGCTGGAAGCCGTGGCGATCACGCTGGCCGATGCCGGCGTGATCGACTCGCCCGTCCTGATGGTGGTTGGCGCGCGGTTGACCGGGGCGGCGCGCGAGTTGAAAGCGGGCGAATATGCGTTCGCACCCGGAATCAGCATCGACGACGCGCTGGAACAGATGCGGCGGGGGCGTACGGTCGTCCATCGCTTCACCGTGCCCGAGGGTTTGACCTCGGCGCAGATCCTCTCCCTGCTTGAAAAGGAACCGGCGCTGGCCGGCGCCGTCGCGGAGCGGCCGAAGGACGGCAGCCTGCTGCCCGAGACCTACAACTTCTCTTACGGCGACACCCGCGAGCAGATGGTCGAGCGCATGCAGCGCGCCATGACCCAGGTGTTGACGGAGGCGTGGAGGAATCGCGACCAGGATCTGCCCTACACGTCGCCGGAGGAGGCGCTGACCATGGCCTCCATCGTCGAGAAGGAGACCGGCGTGGCGGCGGAACGGGCAAAGGTGGCCGGGGTTTACGTCAACCGCCTGGAGTCCGGGATGCGCCTGCAATCGGACCCGACGGTGATCTATGCGCTGACCGACGGATCGGCGGATCTGGGAAGGGCGTTGACGCGGGCCGACCTGCGCACCGAGTCGCCTTACAACACCTACACGGTGGCCGGGCTGCCGCCGGGGCCGATCGCCAATCCAGGCAAGGCGTCCATCCTCGCCGCGCTGAAGCCGGAACGGCACGAGTTCCTGTACTTCGTGGCGGACGGCACCGGCGGGCACGCGTTTGCCAGGACTCTGCCGGACCACAACCGCAACGTGGCGCGGTGGCGCGAGGTGCAGCGCCGCCAGGGCGCGGAGCCAGTGGCCACGTCCGATTGACGGCGCCATCGGCTGCGACCTTCGGCAGCTTGCATGGTCCGGCGGGAGTGCGGCACCATCGCCGGGTCAGGGACTTCTCCTGCACAAGCTCTGGAGGAATGATGAGCCTGGACGTCGAACAGCGAATCCGTGACCGCGCCTACGAGATCTGGCAGGAGCAGGGCTGCCCGGACGGCTGCGACCACGAGCACTGGCTGATGGCGGAGCAGGAGATCGCCGCTGCGGCCGGTGCCGTGGCCGCGCCGAAGGCCAACGGCAGGAAGGCCGGGAGTGCGAAGACAGGGGAAAAGGCGCCCCGGGCTGCCGCCGGGCGCAAGCCGTCCGCGCGCAAGGCAGCGGTCACGGCCTGAGCCGGCAGGCAGCGGGCTTCCCCGACGGTCATCCCCGCGCCGACGCGCGGGGTTCAGGCGGCGTTCGACACTGCGATGACGCCGGCCATGGCGCCATAGGACTTGCGCGCGGCGCGCATCTTTTCCAGCGATTCCTGAAGGCTCTCCTCGGCGAATCCGGGGGGAAGCTGGTTGAGTTCCTTCTGCGTCATCTCGATGAAGGCATCCAGCAGGCGGGCGTGGATACGGCAAGCCTTGCGGACCTCGTCGGCAATCATCGGTGAAGCGGGCATTTCGAGGGCTCCTGTTCGCGGGTTTTGTAAAATGCGCGATTACATTGGCGCTTGGCGCGGTTAACAAACCCTTTAAGGAGCCCGATGCCCAAAGTAATCTTTGGTGGTAATCCCTTTTAAATTCTTCTTAACTGCCGCCTGTGTTAGGAATTAGACATTCGAATGTGGTGTTTGCCTGAGGAAATGCGAAATTCGCGTGCAGTTCTTTAATAGTCTTTGGCAGAATTACGCTACTGTAGCTATTTGTTAGTTCCGTTATTGAATTCTATTCTAAGGGCAAGACGCAGGCTGGGGTTGAGTCAGGCTCGCGCCCGACCCAACCCGCGAAACGTGCCTTGCCGGCCATTCCTCAGCGTTGCAACTCGCGCTCCAAATTGAGTTCGGCGCGGCCGCCGTGCAGGCGGGCGCGGTAGACCAGCATGGCCTCCATCACCCGCTGCACATAGTTGCGTGTTTCGGAGATCGGTATCAGCTCAAGCCAATCCACCACGTCCACGCCCGCGGCGCGCGGGTCGCCGTAGATGTTCAGCCACTGGCTCACACGGCTCGGGCCGGCGTTGTAGGACGCGACCGCCAGCACGTAGGAGCCGTTGTGGCGCTCGATCATCTCGGCGATATAGGCCGAGCCGAGACGGATGTTGTACTGGGGGTCGGAGATCAGCTTGGCGTTCTGGTGCTTCTTGATGCCCAGCTTGTTGGCCACTAGCTGCGCGGTGCCGGGCATGAGCTGCATGAGCCCGCGCGCTCCGGCGGAGGAGACGACGTTCGGGTTGAAGGTGCTCTCCTGCCGGATCAGCGCGTGCACCAACGCCGGCTCCGGCGTGCCATCGCCTCCGGTGCGGATCACCGGATAGCCGGCCTCCACCAGATAGATCTCGTCCTGCGCGGCGTCCTTGGCGGCGGCGATTGCAAGATCGGGCCGGCGCAGCTCGCGCGCCAGTCGGGCGGCCAGTGCGTAATCCTCCGGCTCCTTCGACTGGATGCTGATCCGGCGCAGGAAGGCGGTCACCTTCTCGTCGTCGCGTCCCTCGATCTCCGCCAGCGCGCGGGCGGCACGCACCACCTCGCGGCGGTCAAAGGCGGCGACGTCGCTCTGGCCTACCTTGGGCTCGGAGGGCAGGCGAACCTGGGCGTGGCTGTCCAGCTTGTGCGCGGCGAGCTGGCCGTAGAAGGTCGTGCCGTAGGGCGCGGCCTTGGCGTACCAGTCGCGGGCCTCCTCGCGCCGGCTCAGCGCCTCTGCGGCCCGGCCCGACCAGTAGGCGCCGCGCGCCTTGCTGATCGGGGCGGAAACCGACCGGTAGAGCTTCTGGAAGTGACCGGCCGCCTCCTGCGGCATGTTCAGGAAGCGCAGCGCCAGAAAGCCGGACAGGAACTCCGCGTCGGCGAAGCCCGTCCCTTCCGTCAGGCCGTGCCCTCTGACGAGCGTGTAGGCCAGCTTCATGTCCTGGCGCTCCAGCGCGCGGCGGGCGAGGATGTGGCGCTCGGTCCACCACAGCGCCGGCCGGCCGAGCTTGGCCGGCTGGTGGCGCAGGATTTCCAGCGCGCCGTCGTCGTCGTTGCGCTTGCGGCGGTAGCGCAGCCGCTCGTACAGCAGGCCCGGATCGTCGCGCAGCGACTCCGGCACCCTGGCGAGCGCGGCGTCGACGTTGCGGTCCTCCCTGGCAAGACCCATGCGCGCCTCGATCACTGCATCCCAGCCGGAATCGACCAGCGGCAGCATGCGCTTTGCCGCATCCTCCTGCCGGTCCCACAGCAGGCGGTCGACGCGGGCAACGTGGTCCTGGCGGCGCAGGTAATCCTGGTAGCGGAACAGGAAATCCTGCTCCTCGCCGTTGCTGAAGTTGGTGTCGGCCCAGCGCTGGCGGATCAGCGCCAGCCCCTTCTCACGCTCGCCGTTCAGCAGCAGCGTGTCGGCGTAGCGCATGAACCCGTCGTTGGACAGCGGCGGATACTGCCGGAACCAGTGCATGACGGTGCCGGGGCTCAGGCTGGACTCGGCCATGGCGGCCTCGGCCGCGCGGCGCAGGGCGAGTTGGCCCGGCCAGTCGGGATTCTCGCGGGTGAAGGCGGCGATCTCCTCGAAGCTGCCGCCCAGCGGGGCCTGGAGCTTCATCCAGCGGATGATCTTGGCCGGCAGCCGGTCCTTGGCGC
>JAEYOB010000781.1 GCA_023412175.1 Pseudomonadota bacterium
GTCGCGGGTGGTGCCGCCGGCCTCGCGGATGTAGTCCTCCGGCGCCTTGCCGGAGCGGAACTGCAAGGCGGCCGGACGCAGCACCTCGCCGGACACGGCAACGGTCAGCGGGCGCTTGGGAATCAGGATGAGGTCGTCTGCCTCCAGCAGCACGTCCAGTTCGGGGCGCTGGCGGAGCACCGCCGGATCGGCTTCGACGACGATCCGGCCCGGCGGCTCGGCACCGCGGAGCTCGGCCACCAGTTGGCGGGTGAGGGCGACGTCCTCGGGGTTCACCGGATCGCCCTTGGCCTTGGCGCGCAGAAGCGCGCGCTCGATGGCGCGGGCATCCTGTTCGAACTCCTGCTTCTGGCGGCGGCGCTCGCCGGCGCGGGTGAAGATGGTGCCGGCCGGGTACGCCTCGTCGGTCAGGCCGCCGGCCCGGCCGATCAGCGAGGCCAGCGTCTCGTCGCGCGTCACATCGTACGATCCGGGGCGGCGCACCGCGCCGGCGATGGTGACCGCGCGCTCCTCCAGCAACACCGGCGCGGCGTTGACGCGGATCGCGTCGCCGGCGCCGACGGTCAGCCTTCCGGCGCCACTCTGGCCGAGGTTGACGGTGCGCCGGACCGCCGCGCCGCTGCCGGACGTGACCTCGATACCGGTCAGGTCGGCGCCGGCTGTCGGCCCGCCCGTCGCGTCGATCAGCGCGTCGAGCGTCGCCGCACCCGCCACCGGGTAGGCGCCCGGCTGCAACACCGCGCCGCGCACCTGCACGACCCGTTCCAGGAACAACGCCGCTACCGCCGGATCGGTCGCTTCACCGCCGCCCACGAACGGTGTCGGCGCGGAGGCGGAGGGGGTGGCGATCGGGACACCGGACAGAGGTCTGATGACGGGGGCCGCCGACACCAGCGAGGCGTCGATGGCCGGAGCTACGATGGTGCGCACACGCTCCGCCGACAGCAGGTGGACACGGTCGTGGTTCGCCAGGGCCCGGTCGGCGCGCCCCGCCGCCACCTCCTGCGGCGAGAAGGGAATGAGCTGGCGGGCCAGCGTGCGGCGGTCGTGCCGCTCGATCACCGCCATCAGCGGATAGACACCGGGCAGAAAGGCGTTTCCATCGGCCAGCGCCCGGCGCAGCGTCGGGGCGGTGGCCAGAGGCCGCACGCCGGGATGCCGCACATGACCAAGCAGTTCATAGAGCGGTTCGTCGGACTCAACGATGGCGCCGCGCCGGCCAGAGGCCCCGCCCATGGCGACCGCCGGCCGCACCGCGGGGTAAAATCCGGGGCGCGGCACTCCGGTGCGCAGCAGCGTGGCGTGCGACAGCGCAAAGGCCAGGAGATCCGGGTATTCGTCGAAGACCGGCGGGCAGGTGGCGGTGCTGCCGGTCATCGTAGCGGCGGTCCGCGCCTGCGGTCCGCGCGCGAGTGTGCCGTCCGGTTCGGCGGCCAGCGCGCGGGCCAGCACCTCCAGGCCGCGGCATCCGGCGCCTGAGGGGGCTTGGCCGCCGCGCAGCAGCGCCAGCACCGCCTCGGAGGTGAGGAAATCCACATCCTCGGCACCGAGAACGATCAGTGCGTCGCCATCGGCCAGACGGGGATCCTCCTCCCCGTCCAGCACGGCGGCGAGGTCGACCGGGCGCAGCACCCGCGACCGCGTGCGCGGATCGGTGGCAGCCAGGGCGGCAAAGGGCAGGTACGGTTCCGGCCGCAGATCCTCAGGGCGCAGCAGGCCGCGCAGCGTGCGCGCCTTCGTCAGTTCGCGCGGGCCGGGGCGGTGCACGTGCCCCTCCAGCCGCACGGTGTTGCGGCGGTTCTCCTGTCGGGGCGTGAGCAGGAGCAGGTCGCCGTCGCCGAACTGGGGCGTCTCGGTCTCGGCCATCTCCTCGCTGCGTTCCTCGCCGTTGGCGGCGATGGCGAGGCGGAGCGCCCGCGCCGAGCCGGGGCGGACCATGCCGCCGGCCAATTCCCGCATCTCCGCCAGGGTCAGGCGGGACCTGGCGGCGGACAACTCGTAGATCCCCGGCCGCTTTACCGTGCCGGCCACCGCCACCGTCGCCCCCAGCGGCGGCACGACGATGCGGTCGCCATCGCGCAGTCGCTCGTCGGCCGCACCGGCGCCGGGATTCAGCAGGTCATACAGATCGATGGTGCGCTCCGGGCCGCCGGGCCGGACGAGCCGGATGCGCCGCAGCGAGCCGTCCGGGGTGATGCCGCCGGCGGCGGTCAGCGCGTCCAGCACGGTGGCGAAGGCGGTCAGTTCAAGGCGGCCGGGCCGCCGCACCGGGCCGAGCACGAAGATGCCGATGCGCCGCACCTCGGCCAGGGAGATGAACACCTCCACGTCCAGGTGCGCGGCGGACATGGCGGCCTGCACCTCCTCGCGCACCTCGGCCAGCGTGCGGCCCGCGGCGGCCACCGGGCGCAGATCGTCGAGCAGAAGGCGCCCCTCGGCGTCGACGACGATGCGTTTGCTGGCGGTCTTCTGGCCGCGCAGCATCACCGCGAGCGTGTCGCCGATGCCCAGCTGGTAGTCGCCCTGCACGGCGCCCAGCGTGGCGGTGACGGCGCCTTCCGGCGCTCCGATGAACTGGTCGTAGCCGAACTGACGCAAGGGTGCGCCTGCGCGGGCGGAAAAGGCCGCTTCCACGGCAGATTGTGCGGGCAGGGAGGGGGCCGCGGCGTGCGGACGCGTTTGCACCGGGTCGGCAGCCGGTGCCGCATGAACCCACAGGACCAGCGCCGCGACCGGTATCGATTGGGCGATTATTGTCCGCGCAAAAGCAAGCATGGAGTGTCCAGTACGATTTCACACATCGTAGGCAGGCGCATGCCTGCGAATAGGCATACATTTGCGTGTATCTTTGCCGAATGCAACGCGCAATTGCAGTGGCGCCGTTGCATTGCGGATCGGGCGCGAGGGGGGTACGATGGGTGATCTTCGGTATGGAGAGTCCGGGGATGGACATTTCGCGGATCGGGTCCGACGCGCCGTACCGGCCGCTTCAGTGGGCGGGCCGAACGGCGGAATCCGTCCCTGAGACATCGGCCCGATCCGATCCCAAGGCGGATGCAAAGCCGGCCGGCAGCGGCCGTGCGCCCGGCGAGCCGCTGACCGACGAGCAGCAGAAGCAGGTCGATAAGCACAAAGCACGCGACACGAAGGTGCGCCAGCACGAGGCGGCGCATCAGGCGGCCGGCGGCGGCCTCGTGGGCGGGGCGTCCTTCACCTACCAGGAAGGACCGGACGGCCGGCGCTATGCCATTGGTGGCGAAGTGCCGATCACTGCCGGCGGGGCCAGTTCGCCGGAAGCCACCATTCGCAAGATGGATCAGGTCAAGCGCGCCGCGCTGGCCCCGGCCGACCCGTCCGGGCAGGATCTTGCCGTCGCCGCAGCAGCCACAGCGGCCCAGGCCCAGGCCCGGCAGGAGTTGAGCAAGGCCGAGGCCGCGGAACAGGCCGGCACCGGAGGGGAGGGCACGGGCGGGGAAAAGATGGGCAGTCTTCCGGAATCCGTCTCTCGCCGCACGGATGTGGAGAATGCCGCGGTGCCGAACATGCCGGGCCAGGATGCCGCCTCCCGCGCGCTGGCAGCACGCGGGATTGCGGCCTACGGCGCGGCGGCGCAAATCAACGCCGCCCCCACCTACGCGTCAGCCCTTTTCGCCTAACGCCTGGTTTCGCCGTCCAGCGTCAGCAACGGGCCGTAGAACTCCGGCCGCCGGTCGCGGAACACGCCCCAGGAGGCGCGCTGTTGCGCAAGGCGGTCCAGATCAAAGCTGGCGGTCAGCACCGTCTGGCTTTCACGGTCTGCCTGGGCGACGATCTCGCCATGCGGGCCGGCGATGAAGGACGAGCCGTAGAAGGTGATGCCGCAGCTCTCCGCGTCCTCGCGCCCGATGCGGTTGGAAGCGATCAGCGGCATCAGGTTGGCGCCGGCGTGGCCTTGCATGACGCGCGTCCAATGGTCACGGCTGTCGAGGGAGGCGTCCTGCGGCTCCGAACCGATGGCGGTCGGGTAGAACAGCAACTCCGCGCCCTTCAGCGCCATGATGCGCGCGCTCTCCGGGAACCACTGGTCCCAGCACACCGCGGTGCCGATGGTGGCGTAACGGGTCTTGTAAACCTGGAAGCCGGTGTCGCCGGGGCTGAAGTAGAACTTCTCCTGGTAGCCGGGGCCATCGGGGATGTGCGACTTGCGGTACACGCCCAGCACCCGGCCGTCGGCGTCGATGATGGCCAGCGAGTTGTAGTAGGCGGTGTTGGCGCGCTCGAAGAAGCTGACCGGCAGCACCACACCCAGTTCGGCGGCCAGCGCGGACATGCGCGCTATCACCGGGTGGCCCTCGGCGGGCGCCGCCAGGGCGAACAGCTCGGGTTTCTGGTCCTTGCAGAAGTACGGCGTCTCGAACAACTCCTGCAGCAGCACGATCTGTGCGCCGCGGCCGGCAGCCTCGCGCACCAGCGCCTCGGCGCGCCCGACATTGGCGTCGCGGTCCCAGGTACAGGCCATCTGCGTGGCTGCGACGGTCACGGTCCTCATTGGTCTCGACTCTCCTTCCTGGTGCGATGGATGTTGGCCGCAAGCGAATTGGCAAGAAACCATGTCCGGTGTGTCGCCTTTAGCTGCCTATGCATACCCGGATATGATGAAAAACTGCGGTATTTCAACGAAATGGCGGGCATACATACTTGTGTATACGCTTGATTTTTCCGCAGGTTCCAGTCGTTGTTCCGTAAGCTTTGCAGAAGTACCGAACATATCATTGCATGCGTATGGCGTGATGCAGCGCTTTTTCTTTGCGCTTTTTAGAGAAACGGTTATGATCGGAATAAATTCAACCATGTCGTCCGGGGCGATCCCGCGCCCGAGGTACTGCCGGCGACTGCGGAAAGATTGTTTGGATGCAGGGTCCTTTCAAGAGGTACGGAGCCGCGTTGGCCTTGGCAACCAACAGCAATGGCATGACTGCCGAAAGCGTCGATGCAAACCTGTCGCACGCTGTCCGCGACGTGCACCGGTCCTTCTCGCGTGTGCTGCAATCGCGGATCGCCGCACATGGCGTCAGCATGGGGCAATGGTTCTTCCTCCGCGCCTTGTGGGAGGAGGACGGCCTGACCCAGCGTGAGCTGAGCCAGCGCGTCGGCATGATGGAGCCGACCACCGTCACCGCGCTCAACACCATGGAACACAAGGGCTTGGTCGAGCGGGTGCGGAATGCCCATGACCGGCGCAAGGTGAACATATTCCTCACCGCGCACGGCCGCGCCCTGAAGGAGGTGCTGCTTGACTGTGCGTCCGAGGTGAACGAGCAGGCCGTAAAGGGCATTCCCCCGGAAGACCTGCTGCGCACCATGGAGGTGCTGTGCCGCATCTCCGCCAACCTCGGCGGCACGGGCTTCCTCGGCGACGATCTCGACTGAACGCCGAATTCCGGTGTCGGCCGAATTCGACGTTGAATATGAAACGGGCCGCTCCATCGGAG